>JAFGCX010000017.1 GCA_016932415.1 Candidatus Krumholzibacteriota bacterium | reverse complement strand
TAACAATAAGTCTACTGAACTATATAACCGGATAAATACTGCGAAGGAATGCAGTATAAATCAACTATTAAAATGGTCCTGTTGTCCATAACTCCCTCAAAAGCCAACTTTTAGACGCTGTCGCCGCATCCGCTTTTAATTGATATCCTGCGAGGGCTATGCTGGATAACCGGATAATAACTGCGATTATCCCTCCATTCTCTCGTATCACTGCATGGAAAAATTTTTATGATCATAGCAGCCCTTCTATCGGGCTGCGTACTCCTTTGCCGCCACGGTTCAATACGTGTGTGTATATCATCGTAGTATTGACATCTTTATGCCCGAGCAGTTCCTGGATCGTCCTGATATCGTAACCGTTCTCTAGCAGGTGCGTGGCAAAAGAATGCCGCAGTGAGTGACAGCTGGCATTTTTAGCTACTCCCGAGATCCTGACCGCCTCCTTTACTGCTCGCTGGACTGCCGATTCGTGAAGGTGGTGCCTTCGGTATACGCCTCTCTCCGTGTCCCTGTAAAACCTGGCCGCCGGAAATACCCATTGCCATCCCCACTCCCAGGCAGTTTTCGAATATTTGATCTCCAACGCATTGGGAAGTTGGACGCTTCCCAACCCTCTTTGCAGATCGTTCTGATGCTGCTTCCTGACATGCTCGATATGCTTCATTAAGATTGCTTTAAGTGGATCAGGGAGGACTGTGATCCGGTCTTTGCGTCCCTTTCCCTGCCGAATGATGATCTCGCCGCGATCAAAATCGATATCCTTTATCCGCAGATTCAGTGTTTCCGTCAAACGCAGCCCCGCGCCGTACATCAGCGACGCGGCAAGCCGCTGCACTCCTCTCATCTGCGCAAGGATAGCCCGGATCTCGTTTCGAGTCAGCACAACTGGCATTCGCCTCGGCCGTTTTGCCCTGACGATTCCTTCAAGCCAGCCCAGATTGATGCCCAACACATCCTTGTATAAAAACAGTATCGCGCTGAGAGCCTGGTTTTGCGTAGACGCGCTGACTTTGCGCCTTGTAGCAAGATACGAAAGATACTCGGTGATCTCCGCTTCTCCCATTCCAGAAGGATGACGCTTTCCATGGAAATATATGAAACGGCGGATCCAGCCGGTGTATGCCTTTTCTGTGCGGGGACTATAGTGCCTGGAGCGAATGGTATTTCTCACTTTATCGAGAAGTTTTACTTTTTTTCCTCCGTATTGCCGCTGTGAGTCCATCACGATGAACCGGGAGTCATCATTTTCTGCCACAGTCTCACGGATTATCGTCTCAGAATTATAGAGGCAACACCGATCCAGGCGGTAAAGAGGTTCTTTCCCGTAGCTGTTAAAGCTGTGGATGAAGGTCGTTTCGTTCATCTACGATGTTTTCTTTATAAAAGTCCCTGTCATGAAAATCATCTCTACTTTCGCTACTTCTACTATAAAGATGTGGATTTTTCAATTAAAAAACAGTTTGAAACGTCCCTGCGGACTGCGGAACTCGCCGCCAGACCCGCAGGGACATTTACGATAGCAGAGCGGTTGTCACTTTCAATCTCTTTTAAAAATCCTTTTCCAGACCGATTTCTTTTCTTCCTTCGTTTCTTCTGTCTTTTCCAGCGATCCGCTGTCGATCTCCTTGTATATCGATACGGCCAGATCGTCGCCTCGTTCTCCCGAATCGATCTTTTTGCCTATAAAGGTATCGAGTTTTTCATAGTCGACGTTTTTGTCCGCGCCGTAGGTCATCGCCCTGGTCATTTTTTCTATTTCTTCGCCCTCCATATCGCGTTCAATCGCTTTTTCGACGACAGCCTCAGCCTTATCGACCGGAACACCGCCTCGCGCCGCTTCTTCTATAGAAATAACGGCGCTATCCCCGTATTTTCCAGCCGCCCCTCTTTTATCGTGTGCTTTTCTTCGTACTCGATCTTTTGACTCCTCGAGATGCTTATCCCATTTTTCCTTCTTTTTATCGTCCCAGTTCTTTGCTCCGGGCGGATATCTTCTCTTCATCTCCCTGTTCCGTTCCGCGTCTCCTTTTTTTTGCCCCTTTGGCATGTCAGCGCCACTCCATCCTGTCTTTCCGCCTCTTGACCATCCGGGAGGCCGGTCCCCTTCCCATTGCGCTGCCTCTTCATTCCCTAATCTCTTCGGTCTATACCCAGTTTTTTCCCCGCCTCTAGAGAGGGAGTCCGCTCTTTCCTTCATCTCTTTTTTCTCTCCAGCGACCTTTTCCACGGTCTCTTTCTTCTGTCCTTTTTCTTTTCCCCCTTTTCCCTTCTTCTGCTGGGCGCTCAGGTCCTGTCCCGATACCAGAACGAAGAGAGCGACAAAAAACAGAACTGCCAGCCTGCGGAGATTTATTTTCTTCATCGCCAGAATCCCTTTCGTTAATTAGCATGTTTAAACCAAAAGAGCAGGGTACGCGCCCTGCTCTTCTGGTAACCTATCAACAGAATCGAGGCACTGGATCAACGTTTCTTGAATCCTTTTCGCTCGATCTCCTTCTTTAGTTCTTCCTTGTTAAGAACATTGAACTCGACGCGTCTGTTTTGCGCCCGTCCCTCTTTCGTATCATTGGTCGTGACCGGTTTGCTCTCGCCGAATCCCTTCACTGTCAATTTCGCCGTATCCATCTTGGGATATTTGGACACGAGATAAGCCCTTACAGCGGCGGCGCGCTTTTCAGAGAGCTTCTGGTTGTATTCAGCGGCTCCCTGGGCGTCGGTATGCCCGCCGATCTCTATCTTCGCGTCAGGCCAGCGCACCAGCACCGCGCCTATTTCGTCGATCACTTTCTTCGTGCCGGGCAGAAACTCATCCTTGTTCGATTCGAAATTTATCTTCGATGTCGTTATGACGCCTGTATTGATGAACTCCGTCTCGATCTCGCTCATCGGCACTGGGCACCCACTGTCATCAACAGCAAGATCGGCCGGCGTGTCGGGACATTTGTCGATCCCATCGAAGACACCGTCCTTGTCAGAATCAATCGGACAACCTTTCTTGTCGACTTTCGCTCCCTTTGGAGTTCTCTCGCATTTGTCGATCCCGTCGAAGACACCGTCATTGTCAGAGTCGATCGGACAACCGCTTTTGTCGACTTTGGCTCCCTTAGGCGTCGCGGGGCACTGATCGAGGCCATCGAAAACACCGTCCATGTCAGAGTCGATCGGACAACCGAACTCATCGACGACGACGTTCCTCGGCGTTCCGAGACACTGGTCGTCGCAATCGTTTATCCCATCCATATCTATATCGGTGCAATCGCGGCATTTGAACCACCAGGGCGCGAACATCTGGCATGGCGTAATATTAAGCTCGGGGCGGTCTTTCCATTTCATGCATGAGCATCTGCCCGCTTCTACAGGTGAACCGGCCGTTGCCAGAAAAAAGCAGAGAATAAACAGAAATACGATTTTCTTCACCTTGGACCTCCTTTCAATCCTTACCGATTAATAGACTACCTTGGAAACCCGGGGAGGTCAAGAAGATTGATTGGGGTTATTTACCTATCAGCGGGCGCTGGATGCTTGATCGCCTGTATTATCTTATCCTCACCCGGTAGCTCACAGATCCGGCCATTCCGCTTTGGAGTACGAACGGACCCTGCCTCGAAAGGATAAGTCTCAGTGTTCCCGAAGCGATGTCATAGAGCGCTTCATCGGCATCGGCGGGCTCGGCGGTAAGATATACTGGCACGCCTGAGCGCACCCATTCGATATCGTTTCCAGGTCCGAAAGCGTCAGCGACAAGTTCGACAGCGGGGGAGACCGGATCGATAATCTCGATCTCGCTTACTCCTTCGATACCTGGGTTGGAAAAAACGATAGTATATGTCACAATATCGCCCGGCCTTGCCGCGGTCAGATCGACCTCCTTGGCCAGTCTGAGGAGCCCGCTTGCGCTGGCGAGGACCGTCATCTGGTCGCAGACAAGCGCCGAGGTCACGATAGAGGTCCCGCCGAGAGTCTGCTGAAGGGTCACTGTGGCGGGAGCGACAGTCCCGGCCGCCGCCTGCGTTGGTATATATACTCTTACGATCACCCGGATGATATCGCGCCCCGGCACTGCCGGATCAATATCGAGGTCTGCCGATGTCAGCCTCGTATCAAGCCCGTCGAGCCTTCCGTCGCCGTTGACGTCCCTGTACCACACATCGGTCCACCCTGCAGGCAGCGCCGTCCATACGGTGGCCTGGCCTGCCGTCCCGGCTGTGATCGTGTGGGGAAGCTCGATAAAACCTCCCGCCGGACCGCTCGCGCTGACTTCGGGAGTTATCGTTGAGATCCTTACGTCGGCAAAATCGATTTCGATAGTATCACCTGCCGAGATCGCTCCCGTCTGTACAGTGTCGGGGCTCAGACTGATCATCCCTCCAGGCGTCAGTTCGATGACATCGGTAGCAGGTCCAGCCGGTACGCCGATAAGGTACCTTCCTCCCCCATCCGTATAGACAGTGACGGGGGCCGACGGATCGGCGAAGGTGATCTTTACGCCGCTCCAGCCCGCCTCTCCCGGATCATAAATACCGTCATGATCGCTGTCATCGAATACGATCCCCCTTACAAAGGCGCCGGTTAGCACTTCAAGCAGAACGCTGTCCTCGATATCCATCAAAAGCGCGATCGCGTCGATTATGATCCCTGCCCGCGATCCCGCCCCTGCCGGTATCGCCATCTTCACGGTGAATACCAGCGACCCGCCAGGAGCAATAAGCGGCGTCACGAAAGGCGATGTGAAATCGCTCACCCCGTCAGAGAGAAGCACCGACCCGGCAGGCCATCCTGCTGGATCCTGCCAGACGATCCGGAACGAATCGGGGAATCCTCCCCTGTTGACGATCTCGAGCAGGGCGGTCGCCAAAGACCCCGGATCGCCGAAGACGACGGCCCGGCCACCTTCTCCCGTCCCCGCCGGCGCCGTGTCGAACGCTCCATCTCCCTCTATGATAAGATCGGCCAATGGAGGGGCGTTTATATGGACCTCGGCCGTCACGCTTTCTACATTTGTCGAATCGGAGGTCGACATGAAGTCTATTATGTATGAATAATCACCTTCCGGCGCGGAGACAGGGGCGGTGACTGAAAAGATATAGAACCCCGACCCGCCGTCTATGATGACCGGTGTCGCCGCAGGCGAAGCGGCCCCCTGGAATGTAGCCGTCCAGCCTGGGATCGAGTTCCATTCGACTATGTATTCTTCCGGATCAGCTCCCTGGTTCTGCAGTTCGACGGTGAAATTGACAAGCTGGCCTCCGACAGTGCTCTGAGCCGAGTATCCGCCGGCTCCCGTGCCTGTTGCTGCGAACAGTTCGTCGCCGTTGCCGTCTACAATAGCGTCGACAAGGGCGGGAGAAGAGACGACGACCCTTCCCGTGACGCTGTCGACGTAATATCTCTTATTCGCCTTGTATCCGTTGAGGATAATATCGAAGGTGCCTCCAGTCGAAGAAGCCGGCACCCTGACCTCCAGGGTGTAATCGCCGGCCGGGACTCCCGAAAGCGACGAAGTCGAATCTCCTATCACCACTTCCCACCCCGCTGGCGTATCCCACTCGAGATCGAATATGTTCCCTCCAGCCTGGTTCTGTACCGTGATATTGAAGAAGACAGTGTCGCCCGGATCGGCGCTGATCATCGAACTGCCTCCGAGACCCGTATCGATCGGTCCGTAGGTGTCGTCCCCGTTCCCGTCGATCAGAAGATCGATCTCGTTCCCCGAAGCGACCGAGATCCCCGCCGTAACGCTTTCTGAGATATTTCCATCCACCTCCGATATGGCATCTAGAAGGGATAGGTAAGTGTCGTACGCCGCGTTCCCGGGGATCGTCACGGCAAGGGTGAATGCTCTCTCGCTGTACGGATCGAAGACCGGAGTGACCCACGGGAAGTCGTGATCTGAAGTCCCGTCATTGATGACCCCGGACCATCCGCCTCCCGGCGAATCCCAGTCGATCTCGAACGAATCGGCGACTCCTCCCTCGTTCTGAATTATCACGGGGAAATAGATCGTGTTTCCCCTCTCTCCCGAGATCGTGCTGTTCCCGCCGAGCCCGGATGCTGTCATATCTATGATACCGTTACCGCTCGAGGCGATTATCATATCTATCTTCGGCGCCGCCACTATAGCCCTTGCCGTAACGGCATCGACCCTCAAAGTGTCGGTGACAGAAGCGGCGTAGACTATGGTATTGTACGCTCCTCCAGGCAACGAAACGGGGACTGTGACTCTCAGCGTATACTGCTCGCTGCTTCCCGGAGCTATGCCGCCGGTGGTGAAAAGCCCCGTATGGACCGTGGCGCCATCGTCTATCCCGGCCGAGAGTGGCGCGCCGGGCGTGAACCATACGGTGAATGAATCATTGAGCGTTCCCGCGTTGACCAGATCGATCGCGTACTCCAGAATCGTATCAGCCGGGCAGTTACGGATCGATATCCCCCCGCCCCCTGATCGGTCTATCACGCCGAACCCGTTCGAATCTATCGCCAGATCGGTCAGGTGATCTGAAGGGACTACATTCGTCCCGAGGGTGGCGCTGTCGTACCTGTTGCCATGGGCGACCGAGACAGCGTCGAGTATCGTCGCGTACCCGCCGAGAGGCTCACCGGAAGGTATGGCGACATGGACTTCGGCGCTTATCGACGATCCCGCGGGGATCGACGGAGTCGTCCATGGGAAGGGGTATGTCGTTCCGCCGTATTCTATCGTCACGGTCCAACCGGCGGGAGGTGAAACGGACAGGTTGTAGGAGTCGATATCGAGCCCTTCGTTCTCGATATCAAGCAGGTAGGACACCGTTTCACCTTCCTCGCCACTTCGGGTCGATGATCCACCGCCTCCGCTGCCGATCGCGGCAAAGAGATCGTCGCCATCGCCGTCGACGGCGAGATCGGCGAAATGCCTGACGACCAGGGAGACGTCATCGACGAAAGTCCATGTTTCGTAAAAATTGTCGTAAGTATTTATCTGCCTGAAATAGATCCTGACAGTCTGCCCCGCCCACGCGGACATATCATACCCCACCGGGCCCACGCCATCATCTTCGATCCAGCCACTGTCCTTGAACTGGTTATCCCATTCGGAGAAGGAAAAATCGACGACGGTCGCCAGCACCGTATTCGATGTATTTCTTATCGTCACGGTGAACGGGTCATAGTTCACGCCGTCATACCCCTGCTGCCGGAAGACGAAATAGAGGACAGCGCTCGAAATATCGGCGGGAATGGTCACGTCATGATACATGAACCCCAACCGGTTCCTTCGCTGAGTCGTGTATTTGAAACCGAGGAGAGCGCTATAGTTTCCGCTGTAAGGGAGATCCAGAACGACATCGTGATCGGCCCAGCTTGGATTGGTGAACCCTAGCGTGTTCCCGCCATTGTGCGTCCAGCTCCCGCTGAAAGAACCGGATTCGAAAGTGCCTCCATCTATCAGTTCCGCGCCTCCGGCCTCTCCGCCGGCGACAGAGATGATCACCGCCGATACGAGCGCCATAGCCCGGAAAGCTGCCCTTTCTTTTCTGCCTTTGAAAATCCTCATCTGCCGTCTCTCTCTTTAAAGACCGGGAAAGCCGCCCTCCATGGCGGATATCTCACGTCGTCGTGTCATTCTTTCCCGGCATAAAAATAGTCGAGTATCTTCTCGTTGAATTTCATCTTCATCCCCACGTGGAATCCGTTTTTCTCGAAATCGTTTATCGAAGCGTCGGAGTCGCTGTGCCCGCCGAAATCGTACCCGCACCCTACCCAGACATTTTCCGCCACCACCTTCCCGACCTCGAGGCCACCGCCATACCTGACTGTCGACGTTTCGCGCTGGTGAACGATCCTGGCGCTGATACCAAGGTCCCACCCATATTCAAACGTCCTGAGAACACTTGCCTGCCAGAGGAAAGACGCGCTGCTCGCCGTATATGATTTAAAACAGTTCCTTACCCACCTTCCGGCGATCTTTCCCTCTGCTTCCCACTTCGGACCAAGCAGGTAATTCGCTTCCGTCATTATCGTCAGGTCCTTGTCGACAGTTCCCGGGTGGGCCGGACTGTTCTTCTCGTACCTTGTTCTGGCAAGAGAGAAGATCGTCAGCGGCCCGCCGTCGACCGGCCTGAAAGAACTGCCGAGGGTCGAGCTACCCTTGACCCTGTCGAATTCGATTTCCTCGTTCGAATACCAGAGGTCTCCCTTGAAAATGCCCGACCAGCGCCTTCCAAGTCTTTTGATTCCTGCGAGCCCGACGAGATGCTTGACCCGTTCCGGTTCGATCCTGATCTCGTAATCCCCCTTCAGCTTGTAAAGCTCTCCGGCGGGTGTGTAGAGCCACCCGGTCGAGAATGCGGTATAGTCGTCATTCGCCGCTCCGCTTACAGTGGCAAGCTTCTCGACCGTGACTGTCGATGTAAGCGCGTCGCTCAGCCTGAACCTGTTTTTCAGGCCTATTACGGACTGCCCCCTCTCCCCCGACATCGCTCCCTCCATCCTGTATCTCGAATAGAGGCTCAGATCCTCATTGATCCTCGATTCGAGCCCGAGCTGGGTAAGATGCCTTGTTCCCGTGCGTCTGCCTGTGCGGTATTCATGCTTGAGCGTCCCGTCTATATTCTTCCAGAGTTCGTAAGACAGATCTGCCTGTATCCTGTTCGGATATTCCTCGACCTCTTCTCCTCCGATTATCTGATCTACCTGCAGCTCCCCTTTCGATCTTCCCTTATCAAACCCCGCCGCGGCTATCAGAAGAGCCGCCGACCGCCGGCTTCCGTCGTTATCGTCGTAAGATGCCGCTCCGAATCCCGCCTTCGAAGTGAGCCAGCCGGATCTGTAGCGGCCGCAAAGGTCGAGATATCTTTTCTCTTCGCCACGCTCCCTGAAATAGTGATCGAACGCCTTCGCCGCGACTGAGTACCTGCTGTTTATCATCCAGCTCAGATCGATCCCCGTCTTTCTGCTGCCGAGCTCGGTCTTGCCGCCGGTGAATCCTGGGTTATAGAAGTTCGCGTCGACATCGCGGTAATAGGCGCTCCATTTCAACGGAGATTTCGAACTCCCCGCGAACCGGACCCGGAAGGCTTCACCCTTCCCGAGGAGGAACTTGTCGCTTCTCGTATATTCTGTTTCTATCGATACTCCCCTGTACAGGTACCCGGAGAGATCGATACCGGTGATCGAGGAGTTGCCAGTTCCCTCTTCTTCGATGATTACCGTCGCCCCGGCGCTGAGGCTGTCCGTTATCTCGAAAGTCGGCCTTATCCCGTAAATGAAGTTTATCGATTTTGAATCGCGGCATTCATAGCTCACAACGATCGTCACCGGATTAAGATCGCGGTCCCTCGCTGCAACTGGTTCCTTAAAAAGGATCGAACCATCCATATAGTTTATGTCATAGTCGCGGCCGAATTTCTTGTCATCGACGCGGATGATATTCTCCGGCCTGTACCTGTCTCGCACCTCGATCCTTATTTCCTCGCTATGTTCGGTCAGTGGAAAATGCGAGAGGAAATAGAAGCCGCTCGTCCCGTCAGCGTTTATCTCCTCCTGCCATGTGACCTGGTCGGTCCTTGTGATGAACGTAGCTATTCCGCCGCGCGTGAAATTCGCTTCTCCCCTTACTCCGTTGAAAGTCCTGTTATATCTGGTGAATTCCAACCCGCCGAGTTCCGTTTTGAAATCTCCGAACATCACGTTATAGCGCCTGTTATCGACTCGCAGATAAGTACCGCTTCTGGAGGCGGAATTGAACTTTAACTCGCTCGCGTCGCCATATAGCGGATACTGCTTCTCCGGTTCTATCCTTCCGAGCAGGATATCCTCGCGTATCGGTCTCGTGTCGACCGCCAGCGTCATCAAGTGGCCGGTCGCTATCTCTCCCTGTCCGTAAAGGGAGAGTTTCCCCTCGGCGAAGAGACCGTCATGGAACTTTTCGTCAGTCCTGTATACGGGAGCGGCGCCAGAGAGGCTGCTGTAACCGATCTCTCCCTCTCCAAAACCGAAGAGGAACCAGTCGCGCATAGGCGATTCGTATGTCACGCCGCACGACGCGCTCAGGCGATCGAGGACGACATCGATCTTCGTCCGCAGCGGATCTCTCGATCCTGGCAGGGTGAAGGCTACCTTGCCGCCTTCCGTGGCGAGCTGGACTCCCGGCTGGTGGGGGTTGATATCGAGCTTTCCGATCAGGTGCCCGGGGCCATCGAGCGTGACGAAGATCCCGTCGCGTACAGGCAGTCCTGATTCGTCGTTTACGAGGAAGATGATCTCGGGCGTAGAGTTGCCGTCCGCCGGTATCGAGATTTTTTCCCTCTCGGCGACAATCCCCGCCGGGTTGCCGGCAAGGTAGACGTACCGCACGCATACCGACCGTTCGCCGCGGTTTCTGCAGACGACGAGGATGTCGTTCCTTCCGACGGCGATCTTGACGTCGTAGAAGATCACGCCGAGAGTGTTGTTCCCCGTATCGATCCGTTTCTGGCCAAGTTTTTCCCTGCCCACCGGGATGTTGTTCACGTAAAGCTCCACTCCGGCCGAGAGGGGAGTGACGACCTCGACGTCGATCTTGTCGCGTGCTGTGAAAATATGCCCTTCGTCCGGGGAGACGATCTTGGAACAAATTCCCGCGTCATCGGCGAGTGAATATCTCTTCTCCGTCGTGTCTGGCATCGCGAAGATCGCCGGCAGCCCCGGATCCCCTTCGGAATAGGAGTCTGGCGGGATCACCTTTATGTTGACCCGCCTGTTAAGCGCCCTGCCCTCGGCAGTGGAATTAGACGCTATCGGATACCTGTCTCCGACGCCGGAATAATCCATCTTTTCTTCCGGTATCCCGTTCATCCTGAGGAGCTGGAAGACAGAGCGCGCCCTGCCGAGGGATAGTTCGAAATTCGAAGGATAATCGATCGTACTTATCGGAATACTGTCAGTATGCCCTGTGATCATGATCCGCCAGCCGGGATGTTCCATCATCCACAGGCCGAGCGAAGCGACCTCCCTTATCGGGATCTCCTCCAGGATGGCGCTGGCCGCGCTGAAATAGGCGCTCGGAATAGTGATAGCTTCGTATCCATCCGCTCTGTTGGTGATCGATTTATCCCGGCCGCCTGTCGCCCGGCCGGCAGGATCTGAATCTCCAGTCGCGGAGCCGCCTGAGCGGGCCTTCGACGTATTGTTACCATACGCGCCAGATTGCCCGGAAAGTCCCTCTTCCGGCGTTTCCGGACCACTCTCCTCCCGGGCAATCATGGCGCCAGTACTGTCTTTATTTTCTGAATATCCCGATGGAGCGCTTCCCGCCGCGGCGGCGACTCGGGCCCGAAGCGGAAAATCCACGCGCCGGTTTCCCGACGGCGGCAGGTCGATCAGGTACTCTCCCTCGACCCGCAGGCCGAAATGCGCAGACGCTCCCGCTTCGAGAGAATCAGGAAAGGTCTTCGGATCAGCCCTGACGACATGCGTTCCTTCATAGGTTCCGGGCAGGGTATACGCTCCGGATGAATCTGTGATCGCGTAAGTCCCGTTCTCGAGATATACCGAGACCCCCTTGATCCCTTTTTCTCCCTTCTCGCGCATTCCGTCCCCGTCTTTATCGACAAAGACCGAACCGAAGACGATCCCCTTCCGGGAAAAGAGCCCATCTATTATCCTGACAGAGGCGATAGCCGGACCGTCCGCCGTCCTCTCCCCAAGGACCGAGATGCCGTAGACCCAGGCGCTGCTGGTCAAATGTCCCTTCTCCTGGCCCGCCTTGACGGCAGCCCTGAAGACTACTTCCTTCTTTTCTCCCGGTTCGAGCCTGCCAAGTTCCCACCTGAGGATGTTGCCGTTGATCCGGGGCTTTTCGCTTCCGCCGACGTAACCGAGTCCAGGAGAGACTCTTTCGACCAAAATGATGCTGTCGACTGTCGTCTCTTCGGTAAGGTTCTCGACTGTTACGATATAGCTGGCGATATCACCGGTCATAACGCTCGTCTCCCTTACCGACTGCTTGACCGAAAGAAGCGGAATATCTGCCTTTACCAGGATGTCATGTACCGTGTTTCTCGACCCGTCGTCGACGAGCGATCGCGCTTCAACCGTCAGATCGAGTTCTCTTCCTTCGAACGCCCGGAGTCTTTCCGCTGTCGAACTGATCCTCAGCCCGGCGACGACCGATCCATTCTGAGGGATCACTCCTGCCGCCGCCGTATACTGCGAGGTGCTCGAGAGGGGATATCCCGATCCGTCGATGAACTCCATCGTCCAGTCGGGATGTACCATGGCCGAATCTGCAAGGACGATCTCGACAGTGTCCATATAGTTGCCGCCGTTGAATATCTCGTGCCAGAAGATTATTGTCGAATCGCTTCCGGCAAGAGAGATCACGACCCGGTCGGCCGCGCTTCCTTCGGGCGCGGACGGGTCTCCCGCCGGGCCTATATCGAGAGCGCTGATCTGTCCGACCATGACCTGGTGCTCGTTTGAATTCAGACTGTACGGCTGGGCATCCACCCCGGTGAAGAGGCACGAGGCGGTATTGTACAGAGGCCCGCTCTCGTGATCGTCATCGACCCTGAGCGCGAACGACAGGTAGCCGCCGGCGCCGGCGATGAGAGTCTCAAGGTGTAGGCGGACACCTTTGACTCTCTCTGCCGGCGGTGCGACTTCTACCCATTCGAAAAGCTCAATGTCAAAATACTCTATCATTCCGGGCAGGGATGAGACAGCCGAACCGGGCAGATACTCTGTTCCGCCGCTCATCCCTGAATAATCTATGAAATCTGTGATTATTATATCCTCTGCTTCCCTCTCGCCGGTGTTCACGTAATCGAGCGTGTAATAGAAAGTCTCGCCAGGCATCACTTCGGGCCTGTCGGCCTCTGTCACGAGCGAAATGCTCGCCTCGTTGCGCGCTTCGATCCGCACGACATTGCCGGCGTCCACCGCCGAGGTATCGCTCACCGACCGCGCCCTGATATCGAGATGGGCTCTCTGAGCTCCGCTGAGACCGGATGGTAACCACGCGGAAGCTACCAGATGAACGCTCTCGCCGGGAGAGAGGGGCCCGGCCTGGACTATCGTCTCCTCACCGGGATCGATAAGGCCATCGCCGTCCTGATCGAGATAAATCTCTATGTTGACAGGGATAAAATCGGAAGGGGAAAGCACCGCGGCGAAGAGATCGAACGAGTCTTCATCATTTCCCGAATTGCCGAGGGTATACTGGAATATGACCTGCTCGCCGCTGAAGGCGGCCGCCGTGGCGGCCGGGGCCGTAACGCTCCCGTCAGGAAGCAGCATCGGTCCGTAAACGGGCAGCAGGCCGATTGAGACTGTATTGGAAAAGGCGGTAAGGTCGTTGCCTCCGAGCCTGAAAGCCCCTTCAGTCCTGCTGGTGATCATATCACCGGGACCGGGTACCTGCGCGAAAGCGGCGCCCGCGAGAAACGAAACGAGCAGAAAGAGGCACACGGTTATCGCGAACCTCTCTCTGCTGTCTCTGCAGAGTATTGCTTTATGGAATACTTGCTTTCTCACGGCGCCGCCTCGCCGGTTCCAATATTGTACGGCGGGGAGGGACGAGCCCTGC
Organism: Candidatus Krumholzibacteriota bacterium; assembly: GCA_016932415.1. Taxonomy (NCBI): domain Bacteria; phylum Candidatus Krumholzibacteriota; species Candidatus Krumholzibacteriota bacterium. The sequence continues at coordinate 82,766 of JAFGCX010000017.1, read as the reverse complement.
CCCACCGCGTGAATTCACGTTTATTCTGCGATGATCCTGACAATGAAACCGACACCGTCTGCCGTACCGTCGCCACCAGCCAGAGTACCTGTCAAGGTCCACCTGACATTGGTCACGTTGGCATCAAATCCGGCAGGAGCGCCGCCGCCACCGCTTACCGGTACGTACGTCCATGTCGCCGCGCCATCATCGGAGAAATCAATAGTGATAGCCGTGATCCCCGGAGCGAAAGTGCCGCTTACCTCTGATCCGACGCGGAACTGGGTCCATGCCGGAATCATGTCGAAGAGCACTATCGTGTCGAGATCACCTGTACCTACGTTCGAGTAATCCGTCCTGTAGGTCAGTTCCGTTCCTGGAGCCTGATTACCGGCCGGGTTGACCGATTTTGTGAGAACGAGGTTGCCGGCGACGATCGTCGTGATATCTGTCGCCGAATCGGTCGCTCCAGTTCCGCTTCCTGTGACCGTTATCGTACCGGTCTCGACCGTACCCATCGCTACGCCGCCGGGGATCGATATCTGTACTATGATATCGTCACTGGCGCCGGCCACGAGATTGACCGAAGCGATAGGATTGTTCGCCAGATCGAAGAATGCGTAGCTCCACGCGTTTGAACTGACGAAGCTGAGAAGGAACGTGTCGTCGACGTTCCCCGTATTCGTAACGGTGTGCTGGTAACGGATCGTTCCGCCAGCTGTTCCCGTTCCATTTCGATCAGGCACTATGGCGACCGAGGGGGCACCATTTACCGTCACCGTGTTGCCTATCTCATCGAAGATGGCAGGATTGTTTGCCGAAGTTGCCCTGAAAGCCACAGGATTGACGCCAGGTACTTCACCGGCCGGGACATTGACCCGGGCGATAAGGTTGACTTCAAGGCCCGCAGCGACCGGGCCTACATTGGCGATAGGTGTGAGCTCGGGCACATCCAGCACACCATTTCCATTGGAATCCAGATAGTATGTGACTGCCCATCCGGCGGGGAATGTCGAGGACAGATTGAAGTTGTCACTCGATCCGCCGGTGTTGATCACGTCGAGCGCGAAATCGACAAGGTTGCCGGGATTGACATTCTGGTTGACCGCGACATTGTTGGTTCCGACCGCGCCGTCATAGTTTCCTATATCGACAGCGGCTGGATTGACAGCGGTGATCTCGTCGTTAGTCTGGTTGAATTCGGCCGGATTGTTTGCCGATATCGCGTTTATTACCGCGTTGTACGGACCACCGGCGGCAGCGGTGCCGGGTATCATTACCCGGACGATGAAATCGACGCTTACGCCTGGGTTGACATTGCCGACGTCGACGATGCCGTCGCCGCCAAAGTCGTTAAGGGGCGTCACGCCGTCGCTGCGAAGAAGCTGTACCGACCATCCGCCCGGTATCGTCGAAGCGGCATCGAGCTGAATATTGATCTCATCGGCGGCATTGCCATCATTACGGACAGTATTGACGAAATCGACAGTCGTATTCGCATAGGCGAGGGCGACTGCCTGAAGATCGTCGTTATACAGAGGAGGAGTACCCGCTCCGGGAGCTCCGTTCGGACCGACCATGACGTCGGCAAGGATGTTGACGTTGACCTGGGTGTTGTTCGTGACGACGATCGTGGGATCCGGCGTACCGGCGTTATTATCAACGAACGCCACCGCGGCGCTGTTGTTTATGATACCGGCCGGCATCGTCGTGGGGACGGTCACGTCATAAGTGAAAGTATAGTTCTGCCCGATCGTCATATCGCCATTTGTCACGTAAGCGACGGCGATATCGCCTGCAGCGGCCGATGTCGACCATGCCCACGTTTCGGGAGATCCTGCTGTCGAGTTTCCCGTGGGCAGATAAAGTCTCGTACCACCCGCGGGAGCCCCGGCCGGAGCGCCCGCAAGAGCCAGCGGGTTGCCCGATGAAGGATCGATCGGAATAATATCATAGATCAGCACGCCGGTAAGCCCTACTGAAGCGATATTGACGCCGTGAGCATCATCGCTTCCGACATTGGAGCCGGTCACTGAGTATGTGACTGTGTTTCCCGGATCGACATTGGCCGGGAGGGCCGACATCGAAGCGGTAAGGGACGCGTCACTGACGACAGCCGTCAGGTGATAGTTACGGGTGTCGATCTGAGCGGCATCTCCAACGGAGGTCGCCTGCAGACCTACATACGCCACTTCACCGGCCACCGCCGCGGCGGGTACCTGGTACGAAACGAGCAGGCTGACCGTCGTGCCGGCAGCTACAGGCCCGAGATTTCCGGGAACTCCACCGGCTGAGATAGCCGGTTCTCCGCCGTCGAGAACGCCGTTGCCGTTCATATCGTGATAGATCGTTATACTGCCGAGACCGAGGGTCATCGATGTGTTCACGGCGTCGAGCAGAGGTTCGATCGTGAAATCGTCGGCGTCGTTTCCGGTGTTGGTCAGGTTATAACTGAAATAGACCGTCTGTCCGGGGATCGCCGTCTGCGAAAGCGCCGGTACCACCGGTGGCGTTTCACCTGAATCATCCGGAAGGACCGAGACGCCGTAGACCGGAAGCACGATCGTCGTGACTTCATTCGACGTCGTCGTATATGTATTGCCGACAGCATCCTGGAACGTGGCCGAGGCCTGGTTCCGGATCGTGGTGCCGGCAGGCGTCTGCGCCTGCGCTGATGCCGAAACGAGCAGCACCGCAAGCACTATGACAGGAAGAACAGAACCTGTCAGTTTTTTCAGCGTCATAGCTGATCACCATCCTTCTGCCCATGCATGGGCTTTCCACCTTGATACGCCCCCTCAGGGGCGCTGATTAAAAACCGATTCGAGAAGCCGGGTCTGTCTACTTGACCTGCACGCGGTAAGAGACTTTGACTTCTCTGCCAGCGTCGATCTCTCCGGCGACCACCCATTTGATGTGGGTTATCATGTCCGGGGTGGCAGTCTTTATCTCCCTGCTCCCGTCTTTCCTGACAACCTCATATGTGACTGGTGCCTGGTGGTAGCTTTCTCCACCATCGATACTGAAAACGGGCGTAGCCCCATCGATCTCGCTGGCAGTCTTGTCAAGGTAAGAAGTACCTGTCGGTACCGGTCCGATCACGCCTACATCCGAAGCTGATTCATCACCGGTATTGCGGCAGACAAGGGTGTATTCGACCATATCATTCGGATACACCGTCTCTGCGGGCACTCTGATCTCATGGTTTTCTTTTTCAATGACAATCTTCACGGCCGTCATCTCGCTGGAAAGCTCGGGCTTTCCGGCCGATGCCGCGGCGGAGAAGGTCATCACGGAAAGAAAGACCACAGCCATAAGACTTCTTCTCATCTGGCTGTCCTCCTTTTTTTCCTCCACTCGAAGTCGGAGTATCCACGCGGTAAGCTGCGGTACACGCAACAGGGAGGATCTTTATAATGGGTCGCACCTTTCTGAAGCAGAAAGCTGCTGAAACTCCTACGGGGACCTCTTTGCGCAACAGGTATTCCAAAACCGGGACTTTAGTCACAGAGGGGAAACGGGGAAAGAGCCGGGCATCCGGCAAAATACTCTGAACCCGTTGTCAGAACAGCGGTTTCATGACAAGACACGACAGGGACTTCAGGGGAATCGGAAGGCACTTCAGGGAATGACAGGACATAAAAAAGTCCCCCGGAAGGGGGACTTTCGTCTCATTATAAGCATCAGGCTTTGCAAAATGCAAAAAGCCGGACCGGCTATTTTTTGGCAAGGTATTTCTCAGGATCTTTCATGAACGCTTCCATGTTTTCCTTGCTGTTGAACTTGTATTCGATCTCCTTGTAGACATAAGAGTACTGCGAATTCTCAACATCGATCATCTGTTTGTCGACCGGATCTATAAGATACCCGCCCTTTACTCTCTTTACCTCGGTCTGGCTGTCGGTTTTCTGCTCTTCCTGTTTTTTGCCGCATCCGACTGACGCGACCATAAGCGCTACAAGAAATACCACAAGGACTCTCTTCATTCCACGACCTCCGTCTGAAACAACACTTTTCTTCTTGCAATCCTTCTCATAATCCACCGGCCGTGTACCACTTCGGCCGGCTCGCAGGGCGAAGATAACAGATTTGTCCCTTACGGTCAAGAAACTGTATATACCTTTTGGGAAGATTGTCACCACCCCTTTTTATTTAAACATTTTCAAAGTTTTGCCGAATGTTATAATATCCCGGTATCGGAAAAACCGTACATACCGCTTATTCGCGTACCGGGGCGGGAGATCTCAAGAAATCCGGACCTGAATGACAAAAGTGCCTGCCATCAACGCGGAGAGGAGCAGTTGTGGTTGTTAATAACAAGGAGAAGAATGCCGTGGCTAAAAAGTCTTCCACCGCTGGAAAAATGATCGATCCCGAAAAGATCAAGAAGATCGCGGTCCTTACCGGGGGAGGAGATTGCCCCGGTCTGAACGCCGTGATAAAAGGCCTCGTACGCTCGGCACGATCGGACTATGGCTGGGAAGTACTGGGGATACAGGATGGCTTTGACGGGCTCCTCGAGTCCAGAACCGAGCTTCTCAATTCTACGATGATGTCCGGGTTGCAGCTTAAGGGGGGGACTATCCTCGGTACATCCAACAGGGGGAATCCCCTGAGGTATCCGATGAGGGAAAAGGGGAAATCCTTCTTCAAAGATGTCACCGGCGATATCGTCAGAAACATAAAAAAGATGAAGATCGATGTGCTTGTAGCGGTTGGTGGGGACGGCACGATGAAGATCGCCCAGGCTATTTATGAAAAGGGTATTCCTGTCGTGGGTGTACCGAAGACTATAGATAATGACCTCGACGTCACCGATGTGACGTTTGGATTCAACAGCGCTGTCGATTGCGCGACGAGCGCGCTGGACAGGCTGCATACTACAGCTGAAAGCCACCACAGAGTACTTGTTCTCGAGGTGATGGGCCGCGATTGCGGCTGGATAGCGCTCGAAGCCGGAATAGCCGGAGGCGCCGACGTGATATTGATCCCCGAGATCCCATTCGATCTGAACGCCGTATGCGGACATATCCTCGACAGGAAGAAGAGGGGAAAGAAATTCAGTATCGTAATAGTCGCGGAGGGAGCCTTCCCCGAAGGAGGCAGGAAGGTATACGAAAAGGATCCCGGTGCCGACGGTACGCCTGGCCGTCTCGGAGGGATTGGAAGGTGGGTTGCCGAGAAGATAACCTTACTGGCAAAGATGGAGACGCGCGTAACGGTGCTCGGCCACATCCAGCGGGGTGGCACTCCCACCACGTATGACCGGATCCTGGCGACAAGGTTCGGTGTCGAGGCTGCCCATCTGATAGGAAAGGGCCATTACGGCAAAATGGTCTGCCTGAGGGGCAGGGAGATCAGGTCAGCCGATATCAGAAGCGCGGTAAAAAAACTCAAGGTCGTCGATCCCGAAGGCCAGATGGTGAGAACCGCCGAATCACTCGGAGCTTCGGTAGGCAGATACCAGGAAAGTCCGACTTCCGCAGAGTAGATCAATGATTCAAAGGGGCGCTCACCCAGGAGAGTGCCCCTTTTTACTGTCATCACAAACCTGAAACAGCTGGCTAGCCAGCGGACGGCTTCCCGTCACGCTGTTTCGATCCCCGCGTCGGTCTGAAGCCCGAACTCCTCTATCGCCATATCACGCATTTTGAATTTCTGTATCTTTCCAGTTACCGTCATCGGGAATTCATCGACGAACTTGATATACCGCGGGATCTTGTAGTGAGCTATTTTCCCTTTGCAGAAAGCCTTTATCTCTTCTTCGCTCGAAGTCTCCCCTTCGTTCAGCTTTATCCAGATACATATCTCTTCGCCGTACTTTTTATCGGGAACGCCGAAGACCTGGGCATCCTGCACCTTCGGGTTGGTGAAGAAATACTCCTCGATCTCACGCGGATACACATTCTCCCCTCCCCTGATGATCATATTCTTTATCCGGCCGGTTATCTTGCACGCTCCGTCGTCTCTCATCACCGCGAGATCGCCTGTATGTATCCATCCTGCTTCATCGATCGTCTCGTTGGTGGCCGCCTCGTTATTGTAATAACCTCTCATCACCTGGTAACCCCGGCAGCAAAGTTCACCCTGGTCGCCAAGCGGAACTATCCTTCCTGTCTCGGGAGAGATGATCTTGACCTCTGTATGCGGGATCGGAGGCCCGACCGTGGTCGTTCTTGTCTCGAGAGATCCGTTGTAGGGAGTCTGCGTGATGACCGGTGAAGTCTCCGTCTGGCCGTACGCTATCGTGACTTCCTTCATGTTCATCTCGTCGTTTACCCTTTTCATCACCTCTATCGGGCATGGCGCTCCGGCCATGATCCCGGTCCTGAGCGTCCCCAGATCAAAATCGGTGAAATTCGGCAGGGAGAGTTCGGCGATGAACATCGTTGGAACTCCATGAAGTGCCGTGCATTTTTCCTTCTCCACCGCCCGAAGTACCGATTCCGGCTCGAAATACTCTCCCGGGATGACCATTGTCGCCCCATGCGTCACGCAGGCGAGATTTGAAAGCACCATCCCGAAACAGTGATAGAAAGGAACAGGAATACAGAGCCTGTCGCGGTTACCGAGCCTCATCGTCTCACCGACGTGATATCCGTTATTGAGAATATTATGGTGAGTAAGGCTTGCCCCCTTGGGCATTCCTGTCGTTCCCGAAGTGTACTGGATGTTTATCACGTCGTCGAAATCGAGTTCCATGCAACGGTCTTCATAATCCTCCTCGCTTATCTTCTCCCCGAGAGCCATGAACTCATCGAGAGTGAACATGCCGGGGGTCTTCTCCCCCCCGATCAGCATGACATTCCTCAGAAGCGGCAGATTTTTCGACTCAAGCCTGCCCGGCTCCGATGATGCCAGTTCGGGTACGACCGAATTAAGCATCTCTATGTAATTGGAGGATTTGAACGAGGGGATAAGAATCAGCGTCTGGACCTCGGAATCCCTAAGCCCGTGTTCGAGTTCGTGCGTCCTGTAGGCCGGATTGACTGTCACAAGGACTGCCCCTATCATGGCTGTTGAAAACTGCGCTATCACCCACTCGGGGTGATTCGTAGCCCAGATCGCCACCCGATCGCCCTTTTTTACTCCAAGGGCCATGAGGCTCTTTGCCGCCCGGACGCAGACCTTGTAAAGCTGCCTGTATGTATATCTTTCGTCCCGGGGAACAAAGACCAGCGCTTCGTTGTCAGGGTATGTCCTGGCGATCCTCCCCAGCATCGTCCCTATCGTCTCGCCGATCAACGGTTCATCAGACCCGACGAAAATATAGCTTTTCCCGCCTCTCGGCATGCAGTATCGCTCTGTACTCATAACAGGATACCTTTGTTCCTTTCAGTCTTATGCCTCTAAATTTATTTTTAATCCTTTTAATGCTTCTTCTTGATTTCTTCGCGCATGATGAAGCGATTTGAATATTTATGGATGGAAAATATAAATCTCGACCTTCATGGGCAAGGTGTTTCGGAAAATTTTTCCGGTATAATTAACCCCGGCCGGCGATCCGGAAAAAATACTGTATGGAATGTGATATTGTTTCTATAATAAACCGGTCGAAGAGACCGTGTTAACAACAGAAGATTTACAGACTGGAGAAGATATGGAATTGGAAAAGAGCAAATACCGGTCGATCGAATCGGAAGCGATTGCGATCATCGAGGGAGATGAAGAACTTAAGAAAAAACTGCTGGCAATATGCGTTCTTCTTGAAAGAGAAGTGGAGTATTACGACTGGGTGGGATTCTATCTCACAGGCAGCAGACCGAGAGAGTTGATCCTTGGTCCGTTCGTCGGCACCCCTACCATACATGTCTGTATACCGTTCGGAAAGGGTATCTGCGGCCAGGCAGCCGAAAGAAAAAGGACTATAATCATACAGGACGTCTCGAAAGAGACGAATTACCTGGCGTGCGCTTCTGACGTGGAATCGGAGATAGTCGTGCCGATAATGAAAGGCGACGATGTCGTGGGAGAACTCGATATCGATTCGCACAGAAAGGGACCGTTCACCTGGGAAGACCGTGTTCTGCTGGAAAAGATCTGCCTGAAGCTCGGACCTCTGATGAAGTGATGACTGTTTTTTTTCAGAGGCTGATCAGAAAACGACCCTTACGCCCACTCCCCCGTTCATGTCGAACTCTGTTTCTGGGATGAGATCGAATATCGGGGCTAGTTCGAAGAAGAATCCAAGAGGTACCTCATTATGGTAGTATTCGGCCCCTATGACGAATCTCGCGCCGGCTCTCGGGTCGTCCTCTATCCTCACCCTGGCGCCGAACCCGATATAGTATGGCATCCTGTCCCCTTCGACCTCGAAAAAGAGAAAATTGTGAAAAAGGTAATCGGCGTGAATATGAATATGCCCCTCGCGCCGGAACGACCAGGCCACTCCAAGATCAAAAGCCGTGCTTGATCCTGTCCATTCCTTGTAGGTTAGTCCTGTCGGTTCGCCCAGGATTATCCCGAATTCGCGCGTATCCCCGGAGAACCTGTGCCTTGATGATTCGGCTGCGGCTTTTCCCGCGTAAAGGCAGATCATCGAGACAGATAAAAGTATAACGCCTGATATCGCCTCTTTTCTAACAATCACTTTTTTTCCTTCCATAGAGCCGCGGGACCAGCCGGTACCGGTCGGTACGCATGATCATGATAGCGCCGATGAGCAGGATCAGGTCCTCTATCAGTTTCTTCCACGCGTATGTTACTCCGAATCCGCAACCGCAGTCGAAATAAATATCGAAAAAGGAGGTGCCCGCCGTCCTCATTATCATCACGGTCCTGTAGGATATCACAACGATAAAGACTGTATTGAGCAGAACGAATATCAGCGCCGATCCCCTGATGAATATCCCTGAAAGGATCGAAAGAGCGCAAAAAAGCTCCAGCCAGGGAAGAAAGATCGAAAAAATATACAGCAACGGCCCGCCGGTAAGGATCCCGTACATCTTTATCTCGTCGGCGAAGAGGAGCGGTTTTCCGATCTTCTGCGCGGCGGCGTATATAAAGACCGCGGCTATCACTACCCTTACGATCAATATGAAGACCGGGGTTTCGAACCATCTGCGTTTTTCCAGGGGCGGGCACGCCACATCCGCGCCGTCTACTCCTTCAAAAAGAGCATCCCTAAGACTTTCCATTACCGCCATCTCTTATTCTTCCTGCCCATTTCCATTCTCGACCGGCAGCCCCTCTTCTTCCCACTTTTCCATCCCACCCTTGAATACAAGGATCTTGCGATATCCGAGAGTATACAGCTCCCTCGCGAGCATCTCTGAATCCTCGCACAACGGTCCGGAACAGTAGATCGCGAATTCATTGTCATAGTCGAGCAGCGGAATGACATCCTCCATCTGCCAGCCGAATTCGTAATAGTCAAGATGGACAGCGCCCGGTATGTGGCCCGTCTTGTATTCCCGTTGCGTTCTCGAATCGATTATGATCCCGCCCGCGTCGATTACTTTCATCAGCTTCTCAAGGGAAATAAATCTGATACCCTCCGACACGTCCTCCATCGTTTCATCAACAACGGGGACCTCGGAAATCTTCCTGAACGGATCTATCCCGTTCGAGGATAGTGCGTTATGAATAAACGCGCCTGTCAGGGCTATCAAACCGACTGCTGCTGCCTGTATTATTGATCGAGCCAACTTCTTCATGGATAACAATATATAGTCTGTCCTTTTTTAAATCAACCGATTCGCGTAATCAGTCCACTTTCTTATACATCACGATGCAGAATTATTCTCCCGATTTGTTTCTGTTGTGTGCATAATTATACCCGGATGTTAATATCACCGCAGCGGTCAGAATATATACAGCCAGCCCGCGATCTGAAAAAGAGGTGACTGCCGATGAGGGACAGAAAAATAATTCCGATGAAAATCCCACCGCTTGAGGAGATCAAAGATTCCCCTTTCTGCTGCCGCTATCTCCTTCCCGGTGAGGAAATCTCTGATCTGTCCTGCTCGGAACTGATAGACTCGGTAAGCAGATACGGCATCATATCTCCCCCTCTGGTGGCACCTTCGGGAACTGTCATTCTCGGCCATAGAAGACTCGCCGCCGCTCTTGCGGCGGGCCTGAAAGAGGCCTGGGTTATCGAAGCGGGAAGAGCGCCGGGCCTGTTGGTGGAGAAGGGCCACGAGATCCCCCGCTATCCGGCAGAAAACAGAGGCGGGGATCTTTCCCCGTTCATCCCGGTATGGATCGAGGATCTCCTTTGCGGCATGGAACTCTCCCCGCTTGAACAGATAATTTTTCTGGGCAGGACTACAAGGTTTTATCCTGATGATCTTTCTCCCGTCGCCGGTCCGGTCTCGAGGATATTCGGACGCGCTGTCTCTGCCGAAATATCCAGGGATCTGTTATCGATCCTCGATTACGACAATACCGTTCTCGACGCTGTCCACCGGGGAACAGTCAGTCCAGCAGACATTCTCCTCCTTTCCCGGCTCGCCTCTGTCAGGATCTCCGACGCAGTGAGGCTTCTCACCAGCCAGAGACTCAGCCGCGCCCGCCAGAAGGATGCAGTCAGGCTGATCTCTTATCTTGCCGACCAGGGGGACAATAGATGGGAGAGTTTCCTCGCCTCGTATGACAACGGTCCTGAACCCCTTCCCGATCTTCTCAGAAGAGCCTGTTACCCCCGTATGTCCTCGGATTCGCTCGAGATAGAGAGGGTGATATCGGATATCCGTCTTCCGCAAAACGCTTCCATCGCTCCTCCCGATAATCTTGAGGGAGGAGGATACAGGCTGAGCGTAAGGATAAGGGATGAAAAAAACCTCCGGTCGGTCCTCGGGAAAATCCTGTCGGCTGTAGATGATGGAAAAATCGCGAAGCTGCTTGCTATCCTGAAAAGATAAAATTACAGGGGATACGTGTGGGGCTGAGCGTTCCGGGTTTAAAAACGTTCAACGTTTTACAGTATCCCCTGAATCAAATCGCTCATCCGCGGCTATTAGTATATACGGATCTTCATGAGAATTGTTACATCGCCTGCCGAGCGGATCGGGCGCATCTCCTTTCCGGAAAAGAAATAAGCCCGAAAGGGCCAGGCCCCCGGGCTTATCATTCGATGGCGCCAAAGAGCGGCCGCTCATACCACTGCCGCCCTGCCACCGTAATATTATCGCTTTCATCTCCCCTGTCACTTGCCGCCAGTGTATATATCGATCTTCTTTCTCAATTCAGCGGCGTTTTCCGCGCTTGGGACATAGCTGAGATATTCCTTGTAGTTCTCGGCCGCCGTCGCTGTCAATCCCGCTTCTTCAGCAAGTACTCCAAGGTCGAGGAATACCCATGGCATATCCCTTATCACCCGGTCCTTATCGAGCTTTACGAGCTTGTTAAGGGTCGCTGTCATCTTGTACGGGTCGTCGACAGCCTTGTAAGCCTTGTACAATACCGTTTTAAGAGCGAAGTCTTTCGATCGTTTCTGCGATACCATCTCAAGGTAGGTGATAGCGTCGTAGTAGGCGCCCGCGTTGAAGAAGAAGAGCCCCATCTGGTAATCGAGTTCATCCTGGGGTACGAGGGCCTTAAGACCCGGAGCCTGCAGCAGTTTCTGCCCCGCCTCGAGCTTATTATTTACGGCCAGCACCCTGGCGAACTGGAAGAAACCCCTGAGGTATGCCGTGTCATTTTCGTATGCCTTCAGCAGAGCTTCGGCGCTTTCCTCTCCCTTTCCCTGGAATCCTCTTGAGACGGCGAGAGAGAAGAAAAGGCCGGGATCATCGGGATACCTGTCGCTCAGGACCTTGTAGATCGCTTCCGATTTATCGAACTGACCTGCCAGAAGAGCTTCCTCCGCTTCGATCATCATCGAATATTTTTCGGGGATATCCCCTTCTATGATCTGCGGATCCTTAAGGATATCCTCGATCAGATTCCCGAAAAACCTCATGTCCATCGGAACTGTACTGTTTATCGATGAAAGATTTATCGTTACCTGGGTTGTTTTTATATTCTTTCTCCTCAGTGTCCTTAGAAAATCGATCAGGACTCTCGTCCCCATCCTCTGCTGTTGATCCTGGGCTTTCTGCCCGATGAAATATCCGAGGTCGATATCTATGATCGCTGTTTCTTCAGGCCCAAGCTCGAGATCCTCGAGACGAGTCACCGTAATCGGTACGTTGTCTATCGTTCCGGAAATATTCTTTCCGTCGGCTGCCAGATCGGCAAGATCGGTCTTCCTGTAGCCGCGTTTTTCGATAAGCACCCTGTTGAAGGAGAATACCGGGTTTGACGAGATCGGGACAGTGGCGGGAAGGACCCATATCACTCTCTTATATATCCCCGCTTTCTGCCCGAGATTTACCGTGCCCCCATTTTCGATGAACTGCGAGATCTGGTCGATGACGAGGATATTTTTTCTCTTGAGATGATCGGCAGCGTTTTTCAGTGTCTCGTCATAGGCAGCCGGAAATACCTTCATATCGTCCGAGGTGTCTATATGAATAAGTACATCTGCTTTCGCGTCGTTGACGACCCACGCCTGAAGAGCTTCCGAGTTTGTCTCGACCTTTGATATCTTGTCGATCTTTCCGTGAAGCGCGACGACAGGCTCATTACCGCATCCCGCTATTATCGGTAAAAGCGCGATCGCCAACAGGGTGGGCAACCCGTATTTCCTTGCATTTTCAATATTCGGCCTCATGATTCCTCCAGCCTGTGTCAATATTCCCGCACGGCAACGATAATCAGACCTCTGCGGATATTAAACCCACAAAGAGCAGACGCGTTCCGGATTTCCATTTATTGTAACATTAAAGACTCTAAATGGAAACACCGAAAAGAAAACAGGATACAGTTTCTTGACAGAGTCGTAAGATCGATTATACCCTTCACGCGAGGCGGAAGAAATCAGGCCGCCCGCTCCTGAGGACTCTGAGCGACTTTTAATGGAGGAATATCAAATGCTGAAAGACCTGTTGATTAAAAACGACGCCAAAATCATCTATCTTGTCCTCGACGGCGTGGGTGGGATCCGCAACGCCGATTTCCCCCAGACAGCCCTGGAAGCGGCGAGGACTCCGAACCTTGATATGATAGCTTCCGAAAGCGCCTGCGGAAGAACTGTTCCCGTATCGACCGGAGTGACTCCCGGTAGCGGCCCCGCTCATTTCTCCCTCTTCGGCTACGATCCCCTTCTTCCCGTAAACGATGCGGGACGCGGAGTCGTCGAAGTGACCGGGGTCGGATTCGACCTGAAAGAGACCGATATCGCGATCAGGGGAAATTTCGCTACGATAGACGGCGAAGGTGTCCTCACCGACCGCAGGGCCGGAAGGATCCCGCACGAAGAGGGAGTCCGCATCTGCGAAAAACTCAGCGCCGCGATAAAAAAGATCGACGACATCGAGATCATAATAATGCCGGTGCGCGAATACAGATTCGGTATCGTTCTTCGCGGTAAAGGACTCTCCCCGTTCGTTGAAGAGACCGATCCGCAGAGCACCGGTAAACGCCCCCTCGCTCCACGGGCCACAGCTCCCGAAGCTGAACTGACGGCTTCGGTGCTGAAAAGACTGGTGAAGCTGATAGACGAGAACCTTGCCGACGAAGAAAAGGCCAGGACTGCCCTTATGAGAGGTATCTCGAGAAAGCCTGCTATCGAGTCGTTCAACAAGAGATATGGACTAAAGGCGGCCGCCGTCGCGGCTTATCCCCTTTACAGGGGAGTCGCGAAGCTTTGCGGGATGGATCTTTTCGATACGGGGTTCTCTCCGGCGGAGGAATTCGAAACTGTAAAATCCATTTACGGCAAGGATTACGATTTTTTCTTCATCCATATCAAAAAAACCGATTCATACGGAGAAGACGGAAATATCGAGGGAAAGAAAGGCGTGATAGAACAGGTTGACGCGGCAATCCCCCTTCTGCTCGATCTCGCTCCCGAAGTGCTGATAGTTGCGGGTGACCATTCCACTCCCTGCGCGATGAAAGGTCATTCCTGGCACCCCGTTCCTTTCATGATAAGATCGAGGTCCTGCGGCGTCGACGCCTCCCGGCGATTCACCGAAACTGAATGCGACAGGGGATCGCTTGGAGTCTTTTCCGCTGTCTCGATAATGGAACTTGCCCTGGCTAACGCGGGAAAATTGAAAAAATACGGCGCGTGAGACTTTTTCTGAAAATCTGCCTCCCGGCCCGGAGTGGGATCGCGGGTTCGAAGACCTACTCATCGCGATCTGAGTAGATTCGCCGCTGCTACCTTATGAAATGAAAAGTCGAGACCGCTTTTTCGAGGATCTCCATATTCATTTTTTCCTTTTCATGATCGCTTTCAGTATTTGTCGAAAGCTTTACGGAATATAGTATATTCCCTTCTATCATCATCGACCAGGTCCAGATTCCCCCGGCCGCGACGACTGTACCGATCTTGTACCCCCAGGTGCCGAACGCGGCGACAGCTTCGGTATTTCCTATCATTATCTCTTTTGATCCCAGTATGCTCATATGATGGTCGGGGTTTTCACCGAGGTGTCTTGACAGGTCGTCGTATATGTCCTCGATTATCACCTCGGTCCTGTTTACCGGTTTCCACGATACTTCCAGCTCGGAATACCCGTCTTCCGATTGCATCACCCATTGTATCCGCCCCCTCGCGGCGTTTCCTCCACCTTCACGCACGATAATATCATCACCCGGGTCAAACCTGAAATCGGGATCGACGGTCGAAATCATGTACTTCCTGTAGATCGCCTGCATGTTAAAGGGGATCATATTCTCCTGCAGATAATCCTCAGTACCGGGTATGACAGTCGCCGCCAGCTGTGAAAGCGCTTTCTCTTCCCTGATCGCCGTTTTACCCGCGCCTATAAAATCGTTGAGATATTTTTTCTGCTTGGCAAAGATATCCTTCCCGCAGATCTTTCCCTGTCCCGGTATTACGTGCCGTGGCCCCCTCTTCCCAAGGTCATCGAGAACCGTCATCCAGCCATGGAAATCCGCTCCCTGGTCGCCCATGTTGGCATGGTAGTGATTACTGGTAATCCCTCCTGTAAATACTACTTTTTCCGATTCCACGTAGACGATGAGGTCTCCGGCAGTATGTGCCGGCCCTGGATGATAGATCTCGACACTGACACCTCCAAGATCGATAAAAGTCCTTTTCAACACGAGAGAATCGGGAAGATGCATCTTCACGCCGCGAAGTTGATCGTATACTTCGGGTTTCTGTTCCCTGTAGAATTCAAGATATACCGGAGTATATTTTTCTATCGCGTCTCGGGTCGCGGGGGTCGATATCACAATCGCTCCCGATTCCGCGAAGACCGAATTCCCCCATGTGTGGTCAGGATGATAGTGAGTATTGACAACGAATCTCACCGGCAGGTCGCTGACCGCTTTTATGCTTTGGAGAAGTTCCTTCGCCAGGTCCGGTGTATATCTGGAATCGATGACCAGTATCGCATCGTCGCCGACGATGAATCCGCTGTTCGCTCCGAGGCCCTGAAGCGCCGATGGACCTTCAGCGACAACGGCATAGACCCTCTCCGACACCCTGACGAGGCCTGTGCTTTCAACGTCATAATGAGAACAATTCAGGCCAGCTGCCAGAATTATCGCGATTATCAACAGGTACCAGCCGGTTTTCATCCATTCTCCCCCTTCAATGGCGGTATCGATTCGCTTTTGTCTGGATTATAGTGGAGGCCTCGGCGGATGTAAACAGTCAAGGGGGCGGACCATCGCTAAGCCCACCCCCTCTTCTCCACCTGAAAACGCTTTATCGCTATTTAAGGACCTTGTCGATCCATTCCTTGAAGTATTCCTTCGGAGCTGCTCCCGATATCGAATCGGCGACCTCTCCCCCCTTTATGATCTTGAGGGTCGGAATACTCATGATACCATACTTGATCGCCGTGTCTCTCGATTCATCGGTGTTCAGTTTGACGAACTTGACCCTGCCGTCATACTCCTCGGCAAGTTCCTCGATGACCGGACCTACCATGAGGCAAGGTCCGCACCATGGAGCCCAGAAATCGACTACGACCGGTATTTCCGATTCGATTACCTGTTCCTGGAAATCATTATCGTTAACGTGTGTTACTTTGTCACTCATACTAATTCCTTCCCGGGACTTCAAGCCCTGTTCCGCACCTGCTAAGGCACATCAACATACTTACAATGTTTTTTTCCTTCAGACTGTAATAGATCTTCGGAACTTCCCTTCTTCGCTGGACTATATTGTTCAACCTGAGATTTTTCAACTGTTGGGATACGAGGGATTGTTTCAGCCCCGTTCTGTCGCATATCTCCGAAACAGTCGATTCACCTCTTATAAGAAGGTTCACAATACGCAATCTAGCGGGATTGGCAAGTGATTTCAGTATTTCCGACAACCGGTCTATCTCGGTGTCTGAAAGAGGCGCTTTGTTTATTTCTTTACTCATCTTTACTGGCCCTTCATTGTTTTGATATTATTATATATTAATATTACGTTTTGTCAAGGGCGATTTTGTTTTTTTCTTTTCCCCATCAAAAGCCGCTTTCCTGCCAGGGTTCGCGCCCTGTCGGCAGGTGTCAAATCGATCCAACCCTGTTGCTGCCCCCGGGGCCTTTCCTTACTTCTGCTTGACACTTCCCCGAAAAAAAAATAAAGTCATTCCAGCCGATGGAGGGAATCACTGCCCGCTGAACCGGCCGGAATTATTTCATTTCTCATAGGGGCCCAGGGGCCAAGGAGGTAGGGGTCATGTTGAAGGGTCTGTATGTCGCTCTTGTCACGCCATTTAACGAAGACAGCAGTCTCAACGAGGAAAAACTTAGAGAACTTGTGCGCTTCCATATCGACTCGGGGACTGACGGTCTCGTCCCGTGCGCGACGACGAGTGAAAACCCTACATACTCGTGGGAGGAACATTTCAGGATCATCGAGCTGGTAGTCGAAGAAGCGGCGGGAAGACTCGACGTAATAGCGGGATGCGGCACGAATTCTACGACGCGATCGATCGAGAACCTGAAAAAAGCTGGCGAACTCGGAGTTGACGGCGCCATGGTCGTGACTCCTTACTATAACAAGCCGACGCAGGAAGGGCTCTATGCCCACTTTATGAAACTCGCCGATGAAGGGGGCCTTCCCCTGATGCTTTACAACGTGCCTGGCAGGACCGGCGTAAATATGAAACCGGCGACTGTAAAGAAGCTGTCCGGCCACGAAAATATAGTAGCTCTCAAGGAGGCAAGCGCCGACCTGGAGCAGATGTCAGAGATCGTCAGCCTCTGTGGAGACGATATCGTGCTTTTATCAGGCGATGACGGCCTGACTCTTCCGATCCTCTCGATCGGGGGAAGAGGCGTCGTTTCCGTTGTCGGCAATATAGTGCCGAAAGATGTGATCTCTCTCCTTACCGTTTACGAAGGTGGAGATATCGAAGAAGCTCGCAGGCTCTTTTTCAGGCTTCTTCCCCTATGCCAGGCCATGTTCATAGAAACAAATCCCATGCCTGTCAAGGAAGCGATGAATCTTCTCGGTATGGGCGTGGGCGATGTCCGGTTGCCGCTTGTGAGGATGTTGCCCGAAAATATAGAAAAGCTGAGGCTGGCTCTTTCCGATTACGGCCTTTCTGTATGAGATCGGTCAAGGACCGCCGAAGGGAGCGCTTGATATGATCAAGGTGATACTGACCGGAGCCCTTGGAAGGATGAGCCGGATTCTTGCCGGGGAGATCGATAAAGACAAAAAAGTCTCCCTTGTCGGCGCGGTCGAGGCCCCCGGCCACAGCAGCCTGGGAGGACTCTTTCATGGTGTAAAGGTCTGCTCTTCTCTACAGAGTATTATCGACAAAACAGATATTGTAGTAGATTTTTCATCTCCCGAAGCCGCGCTGACCCATCTTGCCGAATCCTCCGCGGCCGGCAAAGTATTCATAACCGGAGCGACCGGCTTTTCCGCGGGCCAGCTCGCCGAAGCGCGGGAGGTGGCTGATAATATCCCCGTACTGATAAGCCCCAACATGTCAGCGGGAGTCAACCTTCTCTTCAAGCTGACCAGGGAAGTCACGAGCGCCCTGAAAGATTTCGATATCGAGATCGTCGAGATCCATCACAAAAAAAAGAAGGATTCTCCAAGCGGAACCGCAGCGAAAATAGCCGAAGTCGCGCGATCGGTCAGAAAAGAGATGAATATCGTCTATGGAAGAGAGGGTCTTCTCGGTGAAAGGCCGGTGAACGAGATCGGCATGCATTCCCTTCGCGGGGGAGATGTGGCCGGGGAACACAGAATAATATTCGCCGGGGAGGGAGAACGCCTGGAACTGGTGCACAAGGCTCATTCGAGAATGACCTTTGCCCGGGGAACGATGATAGCGATTCATTTCATGTACGGCCGCGAGCCCGGTTTTTATACGATGGACGAGATATTCGGTCTCGCCTGATCTATGGGATCGTCAAACAGTCAAGACCCGGAGGAAAGATAGATCTGTTCTTTCTCTCCGGGTCTTTTTATTCGAGTTCCCGCCGGCGTCGGGTGGCCCCGGCTCCTATATCTTTTTATCTATCGTCAGCATATCTATTAGCAGCGAATATCCCGTTTCTTTCTTCCCCGCTCCGGGGCCTACGATAGTTACCGGACCGAGAAGGTCCGTTTCGAAGGTAAGAGCGTTCATCGCTCCGCCGACAGAAGCGAGAGGATCGACAAGCGCCACTTTCTCCGGTCTTACCGACGCTTTTACCTTGCCACCCTCTTTTTTTACCTTCCCTATGAGTTTCCATCTCATCCCCTCTTCGGCGGCTTTTTTAACATCATCGAGGCTGATCCCGGTGATCCCCGTCCTGTCGACGTCAGCAGGGCCTATATCCGCGCCCATGACGCTTTTGGCAAGGATGACGACCTTGGCGAGAGCATCGAAACCCTCAACATCGGCTGTAGGGTCGGCCTCGGCGAATCCCAGTTCCTGGGCCTCTTTCAGGGCGTCTCCATAGCTTTTTCCACTTTCCATATTCGTCAGGATGAAGTTCGTCGTCCCGTTCAGGATACCTCTTATTTCGCTTATTTCGTTACCGGCCAGACACTTCTCGCCGAGATTGAGGACAGGCGTCCCCGCCACCACGGTCCCCTCATACCGGAACTGCGCCTTATTGGCTCTGGCAAGCTCCAGAAGCTCGCGAAGAAACAGGGCTGTCGGACCTTTATTCGTAGTGACAAGATGCTTGCCTCCTTTGAGGGCCGCGACGAAGTGGCTGTTGGCAGGTTCGGCAGTCTTGATATCAGTGTATGAGACCTCGATTACGACATCGGCACCCGTTTCCTTTATCGTGTCGAGCGCGTTGAGTCCGGTCTTCGCGCCCGGGTATTCCGATATTCTGCCATCTTTGGCCAGCTCGAGCAGTTTTTCCAGGTCGAGCCCTTTATCATCGAGAGCCGATCCCTTTGTAAAATCACTGACCGCTACGACAGAATAATCGTAGCGATATTTCTTTTTCAGCATCTCTTTTTTTTCGAGAAGTATCTGCACCAGTCCCTGCCCGACGACTCCAAACCCTATGAATGCCAGTTTCTGCATTGCGTCCTCCCGGCCGGAGACCTGTAATAACCGGCCTGTTAAATTCCAAATGTCAGCATATAATCAATACACTGTTGCGCTGAAATCGTCAAGACCGGGATGACAGACGAAGAGAGGGCCCCGGGGGGCCCTCTTAATATGAAGATTCTTCTACGGTGGCAGAAAATCTAGTCTCCCTTTTTAATAATTACATTGCCGTTCATCGTACGGATCTTTACAAGGTTCCTCCCACCTCCTACCTCACCGGTGCCGTATATATATTTTCTTTTCTGACCCCACTTGCGTTTCCACTCTTTCGTCTCTTTTACTTTCATTTCGAAATCGGATTCTATCCTATAGTCCCTGCTTCTCTTTTTCGTATAGGAGATCTCTATGTCGAACTTCATTGAAAGCCCTTTCGGCACTATCAGCTCGATATCCCCTCCCATCGATTTCAGTTCAACATCCCTTTCCCCTTCATCAGGATCACCGACCATTCTTACGAAAACATCGCCACCCATCGTCGTTGCCCTGGCGCTTCCGTCTACCTCCCGGATCTCTATATCTCCGCCCATCGTCTTTGCCCTGGCGAAGACGCCTGCCCGGCCGATCCTGATATCGCCCCCCATCGTGTGGAGATCGGCTCCTCGCCCCGCCTCCTTAACATCGATATCTCCGCCCATCGTGCTCAGCTTGACCCTTTCGCCCTTACCCACGTCGATATCCCCGCCGAAAGTCTTGGCCTTGATATCCCTGCCCTCATAATCGAGGTCGAGATCTCCCCCGAGAGTCGTTATGCTGACCTCGCTGTCATCATCCTTCTCCCTGTCTCTTCCCCTGACGTTTCGATATTCGATATCTCCTCCCATCGAATACCCCTTCAGGTCGCCCTCGACATTTTTTATATTCACGTCGCCGCCCATCGTCTTCACTTTGCCGTCGAGAAATGAATCCTTCACGGTGACATCGCCGCCCATCGTCGTCACGGCCAGCTCACCCTTCAGATCACTGAAATCGACATCTCCACCCATCGTAGATCCCTCGACAAACCCTTCGACGCCATCGATCTCGATATCCCCTCCAAGCGTCTTGAACTCGATATCATACCTTTCAGGCACCCGCGCGATGATTGTCATATCGCAGCTGTTTCTTCTTCTCTTTCTGAATTCGCTCGAGATCTCAAGCCCGGAACGGTCCATATCGAAATCGACTTCGATATTCTCATTATCCTTACCCTTTAGCAGCACTTCCACGTCGATAAGATCGCGGTCCCACCCCTCTATCATGATATCTCCACCGGTATCGAGATCAAATCTTATCGTCTTCCCCGGTTTCGTATTGAATTCCTTCTTTATCTTCCTATCCCCGGCTGCTTCCGCGCCGATAGTCAGAAATATTCCGACAAGCAGAAGGACCGCTGCCATTAATACTCCCTTTTTCATCCTCTTTCTCCTTTCAAAAACCTGCCTTCGCGTCATATATTGAGTACGATTGCGGAGGTGTAATGTTTCAGATCTCCTCCGCGCGCGATAGAATGAAAAGGACAGTGGCGATGGGACGAAAAAAGAGGAAAGTCCGGATCGGCCTGGCGCAGGTAAATCCGACTGTCGGCGACCTCGGGGGAAACGCCGGCATCGCCCGCCGAATAATAGCCGACGCGAAAAGATCGGGAGTACAGATACTCGCCTTTCCCGAGCTTTTCCTTTGCGGGTATCCCGCCGAAGACCTTCTTTTAAAACCGGGTTTTATCATCGACTGCGAAAAAGAACTGCGGAAACTGGCCAGGCACGCGACGGGGATAGCGGTGATAGCAGGAGCTCCGAGGCGTTCCGAGGATCCCGGCTCGACCCTTCGCAATACAGCGTCCATCCTGTGTGATGGAAAGATCGCCGCACGTTATGACAAAATTAACCTCCCGAACTACGGAGTATTCGACGAAAAAAGGTATTTCGCTCCCGGCGAGCGCCCTTTTATCGCCTCTTTCGGCGATACGAGGGTGGGGATAAGCATATGCGAGGATATATGGGTCGATGACGGGCCCATCACCGCGCAATGTTCCAATGGGGGAGCAGAGATCATAATAAATATATCGGCCTCGCCATATCATCGCCGTAAAGGGCCAGACCGCGAAAAACTAATGCAAAGGCGTGCCAGGGAGAACAACACCTGGCTCTGCTACCTGAACCTCGTCGGCGCTCAGGATGAGCTCGTCTTCGATGGCAATTCCCTTGTGATAGACCCCGGCGGTTCCACGATAGCCCGTGGAGCGGTGTTCAGGGAAGATCTCATCATCGCCGATATAGACCTGACCGCTAAAGGGGAAAAAGAGGGAAAGACCAGCTCCGCGACTGCGCCGGGGCTTCCCGTTGGCCTGATCGACACCGCTTTCCTTCCCGCCCTTTCCCCGCATGAAAAAAGGCGTCTTCCCTCGAGACAAAAGACCGCGCATCCGGGTCCGAACAAAGAAATATACGAAGCTCTCGTCCTTGGGACCCGTGATTACGTGGATAAAAACGGCTTCAGCGGAGTGATAATAGGATTGAGCGGAGGAATAGATTCCGCCCTTACGGCTACCATCGCGGTCGATGCCCTCGGCCCAGAGAGAGTCATCGGCGTCACGATGCCTTCGGAGTACACTTCTTCATCTACATTGAAAGACGCTCACCACCTTGCTGAAAATCTCGATATAAACATAAAAGAGATACCGGTCGGAAAGCTTTACGATGCTTATCGCGACCTGCTCGCCGATATCATTCCCAGAGGGCCTGTTGGAATAACCGAAGAAAACCTGCAGGCCAGGATCCGGGGAAACATCCTGATGGCCCTCTCGAACAGATTCGGCCATCTCGTCCTGACGACAGGCAATAAAAGCGAGATCGCCGTCGGATACTGCACTCTTTACGGAGATATGGCGGGAGGGTTCGCCGTATTGAAGGATGTCCCCAAGACTCTCGTCTTTTCGCTGAGCAGATACAGAAACCGCCGGGCGGGCGTGGCGCTGATCCCCGCGTCGACGATAAGAAGAAGACCCTCGGCAGAACTGCGCCCGGGACAGCTCGATGAGGATTCGCTGCCTCCCTATCCGACGCTTGACAGAATCATAGAACTCTATGTGGAAAAAGACTTTTCCCTTTCCGGCATCATATCTGACGGGATAGCTCCCGGTATCGCGGAGAAAACAGTTCGGATGATAGATCTCAGCGAATACAAGCGCCGCCAGGGGCCGCCGGGGATCAAAATCACGCCGAAAGCTTTCGGAAGAGACAGGCGGCTTCCTATCACTAACAGGTACAGGCGGTCGGCAAAAATACATCCAGGCGGGCGAAAGGAAAAAGAATGCTGACTGAAGGCCTTGGCCTTATGGCTGCCGGTATGGGAATGGTCTTCGCGTTCCTCCTCCTGATGGTCCTTGTCATGAACGTCTCGGCAAGGATCTTCAGACATTTTTCCGTAATGCCTGCCGATCTTCCCTCCGATAGCGGCAATGAAGAACGAAGGCCTGATAACTCCACGGGGAATCCTGCCGAGATCGCTCTGGCGATCGCGCTGGCCGTGACCAGAGAGGGACAGGGGAAGGATACCAATGTCTAAAAAAACTGTCAGATTCATGAATACCGCCTTCCGGGATGGCTTCCAGTCAGTTTACGGAGCGCGGGTCTTTACCGACGATTTTTTGCCTGCCGTAAAGGCCGCCGCCGCCGCGGGAATAAGATATTTCGAGGCTGGGGGAGGCGCCCGCTTTCAGTCGCTTTATTTCTACAGCAACGAAGACGCTTTCGAGATGATGGATCGTTTTCGAGATGCCGCCGGCCCTGACGCCGAGCTCCAGACCCTTGCAAGAGGGATCAACGTCGTCGGGCTTGAATCACAACCCCGGGATATAATAAAATTGCACGCTACCCTTTTCGCCAGGCACGGAATCACCGCTATAAGGAATTTCGACGCGCTGAACGACGTGGACAATCTTATATACAGTGGAAAGTGCATTGTTGAGGCGGGGCTGCGGCACCAGGTCGCCGTCACGATGATGGGCCTTCCTCCGGGGTGCGAAGGAGCTCATGACGCCGATTTCTACGAGATGATCCTCAAGAAGATCCTTGCCGCCGGGATAGAATTCGATTCGATATGTTTCAAGGACGCTTCCGGCACTTCGACTCCTTCAACGATCTTCGAAACGGTAAAAAGGGCTAAAAAGATCCTTCCCTGCGGCATCCCGCTCCATTTTCATACGCATGAGACGGCCGGAATAAGTATAGCGGGGTATAAAGCAGCGATAGAAGCGGGAGCAGATATCATAGATCTCTCCATGGCTCCCTGTTCAGGAGGGACCTGCCAGCCGGATATAGCTACGATGTGGCACGCCCTTCGGGGAACAGATTACACACTCGACATAGATATCGACAAGGTCCTGAAAGCTGAAGAAGTATTCAAGGAGTGTATGAAGGATTATTTCATGCCTCCGGAGGCTAAGGCTGTGGAACCCCTTATCCCATGGTCGCCGATGCCTGGCGGAGCATTGACCGCCAATACTCAGATGATGCGTGATAACGATATCATGGACAGATTTCCCGAAGTAGTCCTCGCCCTTCGTGAAGTGGTCCGCCTGGGCGGATTCGGAACATCGGTCACGCCGGTAAGCCAGTTTTACTTCCAGCAGGCCTACAACAACGTGATCCTGGGGGAATGGAAAAATATCGCGGAAGGTTACGGAAAAATGATCCTTGGATATTTCGGAAAGACCCCTATTCCGCCTGATCCCCATATTGTCGAAATCGCGGCGAAACAGCTCGGCCTTGAACCGATCACGAGAAACCCGCTTGATATAGTCGAGGAAGATCCCGCCAGGGGAATAGCTCCGGCAACAAAAAAGCTTGAAGAAAATGGATTGCCGGCCACTGACGAAAATATATTCATAACCGCTACCTGCGGCGATAAAGGGATAACCTACCTTCTCGGAAATGCATCTACGGGGGTCCGGAAAAACAGTCCGCAGGCCTCTCAAGCGGAGACGACATCCGAATCAGGCCGTTATACGGTAAGCGTCGGCAAAAACAGATATGCTGTAAGGCTTGATGGGGACAAGGCGATCGTCAACGGCAGAGAATATGATTACCGGATCGATGACGGTTTCGACGATATCGAAGAAACCCCCGTGGCCGAGTCGAGGATCAAGATTGCAGTGACCGCCCGGATGCCGGGTACTATAGTCCGCATTCTGGTCAAGGATGGTATGGAAGTAAAAACAGGGGCTGCCCTTCTCGTACAGGAAGCGATGAAGATGGAAACGGCGATCAGCGCTCCTTCGGACGGAACAGTCACCGATATAGCCGTCTTGATAGGAGACCATGTCAAAACAGGACAGATATTGCTGTATATTTATTGAGATGCTCCCCTTCCGGGGGCCTTCTTTGAAAAGGTCGCGTTCGAATGGACATTGTGACAGGAAAAATTAAATCTCCGGAGCGATATTGCCTGATGATCCTTTTCCTGGCTGTTGTATCGTGGTTTTTTCTATCTCCCCTGACTCTTTCTTCACAGGAAGAAAAACCGGCTGTGAGATCGCCTGAACTCGCGCAAGCCCCCGATACGACTACAATCGCGAGTCAGATAAAGGAATTGTGGAAGTCTACCGGGATATTTGCTTTCATCGGGGGCCCTGATGCCGAAGTCGCTGCCGGGACAGAAGGTGAGGCGCGAATACCGGCCGGTCTCGGCCAGATACTTATGATCGCTCTAAGTACGGGACTGATTTACCTGGCGATACACAACAAGTACGAACCCCTGCTTCTTCTTCCGATAGGGTTCGGAGGAATACTTGCCAATATACCCCTTGCCGCGATATCCGGACCGGAAGGCTTTCTTGGAATGCTTTACACATTTGGCCTTCAGACAGGGGTATTCCCTCTTCTGATCTTCATGGGAGTGGGCGCAATGACCGATTTCGGACCACTGATAGCTCACCCCAAGACAGCCCTTCTCGGCGCGGCAGCCCAGTTCGGGATTTTCACCACCCTTATCGGAGCGTTGTGGCTTTCAGGAGCCGTTGACGGGATCGATTTTTCCCTCAAGGATGCCGCTGCGATAGGTATCATCGGAGGCGCTGACGGCCCTACCGCGATCTTTCTCGCGGGAAGGCTTTCCCCTGGCCTGCTCGGCGCGATCGCCGTCGCCGCCTATTCATACATGGCCCTCGTACCGATAATACAGCCCCCGATCATGAAGATCCTTACTTCAAAAAAAGAGCGCGAGATCGAGATGAAACAGCTCAGGGAAGTCTCGGCGGTTGAAAAAATAATCTTCCCGCTCATTGTCCTCGGCCTCTGCATACTTCTCCTTCCCGGAGCGACCCCGCTGATCGGCATGCTGATGTTCGGAAACCTTCTCAGGGAATCTGGCGTCGTGGAACGGCTCTCGCATACCGCGGCTAACGAACTGATCAATACGATAACTATTCTTCTCGGTCTTTCGGTAGGTTCGAAACTGGCCGCCGATAAATTCCTCCACACCGAGACTCTTGGAATACTAGCCCTTGGGATGATAGCTTTTGCCATCGGCACCGCCGCTGGGATAATACTTGCCAAGCTGATGAACCTCGTAAGCAGAGAGAAAATCAATCCTTTGATCGGAGCCGCTGGCGTATCGGCCGTCCCGATGGCGGCAAGGGTAGTCACCGATGTCGGGTTGAAGGCGAACCCGGGAAATTTTCTTCTCATGCACGCAATGGGCCCGAACGTGGCCGGCGTGATCGGATCGGCCGTCGCCGCTGGCGTCCTTCTTACGCTCTGCCGTTAGGCCTGCTTGACCCGTCCAAAATACTCCGCCGCGCTGTCTGTCCTGTTTTTTTCATTGAGCGAGCGGGCCCGCGGCCTTAATATGGCACAAACCGTAAAAGGAGGCGCCTGATGTATCAGGAATTCTTGCAAAAAATATTCTATAATAACAGGGTCCTGGATTATCTCGTTTTTCTAATATACTTTCTTTCAGGCGTTGCTGTCATATGGATCTTTAAATCAATTATTCTCCGCCGTCTCAGGAAGCTGACTGCAAAAACAGAGGCAATCGTTGATAACATATTTCTTGCCAGTGCCAAATGGCTTGTGCCGATCCTCTATTACGGCGTCTTTTACATCAGCATCCACAAGCTGAAACTCGGCCTTCTCGCTGAAAAAACGATAAGCGTCGCCAGCATTGCCGTCATAATCTATCTTGCCGTAAGAAGCATCCTCGCGCTGATCTCGATCCTGCTGAACAGATACCAGGCGAAGAGAGGATCAGACCATTCCAGGCAACATGTCTACAAGGGTATACTCACGATCGCCAGGCTTATCATCTGGACATTCGCGCTGCTTATCCTGCTCGACAATCTTGGACTTAAGATAACGGCTCTCGTCACCGGACTCGGGATCGGCGGCATAGCTATCGCCCTTGCCGCCCAGACGATACTTGGAGATCTTTTCAGCTATTTCACTATATTTTTCGACAAGCCTTTCGAGATCGGCGACTTCATCATCATCGGTGAGTTCAAGGGAACGGTGGAACATATAGGGATCAAGACGTCGAGGATAAGAAGTCTCAGCGGAGAGGAACTCGTTTTTTCGAACACCGACATTACCAACTCGAGACTGAGCAACTATCGCCGGATGGAAAGGCGGCGCGCAATATTCAAGATCGGCGTGACGTACAATACTCCAGGTGACAAACTGAGGATCATTCCCGGACTGATAAAAAACATCATAGAGTCGACAGAAATGACGACTTTCGACCGCTGCCATTTTCAGGGGTTCGGTGATTACAGCCAGGATATAGAGACCGCATATTTCATAGAGACGAGGGATTATAATAAATATATGGATATCCAGCAGGAGATAAATTTAAGGATCAGGGAAGAGTTCGAGAAGAACGGGATAGAATTCGCTTTCCCGACACAGTCGATCTACATCGAAAACCAGTAGGGCGTCACCCGGCGATCCTGATCTCGGAACTTACTTCTATCGCTTTTTTGTATAGAGCGCTCACGCCGCAGTATTTTTCTTCGGAAAGGCTCACCGCCTTTTCCAGTTTGTCCATCGGCAGGCCGTCTCCGCGAAACTCGTATATTACATGCATCGCCCTGTAATACTTCGGGTGCTCATCGGTCAGCTCCCCCTCGACAAGTACTCTGAAACCCTCAATCTCGACCTTCATTTTTTTCAATATCGATACGACATCCATCCCGGTGCATCCGGCAAGAGCTACAAGCATCAGCTGTTTCGGCCTCGGCCCTCTGTCCTCCCCTCCCGATCCGCTCCCGGCGTCCAGGACGATCTCATGCCCGTCGAGTGTCGTGCTGAAAGACATATTCTCTGTCCAGTTCAGGTCGACCGTCTGTTTTGACATCGTATCCTTCTCCTTTGTTTTTCGGGGCGGCCGCCTGACAGCGATGCCTTGATCAGCTTTCCCGCTCGACAGGCTTCCTCGCTACTCCGGTAAGGCCGCTTTTCGCTCTTGCCGATTCGATCGTAAAGGGAGGAGAGATGAACAAGCCTGTATTTCCCCTGACGACGAACCTGTACTCCGCCTCTCGCAAGACCGGGTCGCTTTCTACCGACGCTGGTGGGATCCATATAGTGGACCACCGGGTCTTATCTATCAGCGACGCCACTACCGCCGTTACGAAATCGGTCCCCTCGTCCGTCTCATCGATCCCATCTACTTTCAGCCGTTTCCATCCGTCAGGGCTGAGGACTTCCACGGCGACCGCTGGCATCGGCGAGAGTTTCGAAGACCTGTAATCCGACCATCTGGGATTATCATCGATCCAGATAAAACGTGGATTATCCGTTACTGGAAGGCTGTTTTCGCCACCGCGCAACAGGCCGTCAAGGGTATAGTGAAAAGCTTTCAATCTGTCCTGGTGGGAGACAAGATCGAACTGCTTTACTCCGAAACTTTTTCCCGATCCTGTCGAATACCTGTACTTCCTGCTTTTCAGCCGTGGCTCCTTCCCGTCCATCGTCTTCGCCAACCCGGCCAGGTCATCCCTGATCCGTTCTCCGGCCGATGGCCCGTAAATCATCGAAGCTCCTTCGTAATGCTGCTCGGCATATTCTTCCCTTGTACAGAAATACGAGATATACTCGTTGGCAAGCCCGGCCAGGAGAACCGGCCCGCGCTCTGAACGCTCCCTCGCTACTGCTTTCGCTATCCTCTTACCCAGCACAGTGGTGAATTCCCCCGGCAAGGTGGCAATCGTCACCGGTCCTATGCCGTAGACTCCTATCGGAACGCTTGCCGGTGGCCGCATGACGTTCTTGACGATCCATGGATAGGCTGACTTGATCATATTTGATTCGATATCGTCCTTAAGAGGATTCCTCTTTACCCACTGCCCCGGCATCTGCCTTTCAGGATCTTCCTGTTTCATCCCCTCATAAAACCCCGCGTCCCGAAGGAATGACCAGTCTGCTTCAGCACCGCACAAAGTGGACGCTCCCGAGGCAGGACCGGTCAGTTCCGAAAGGCGGGATTCACCGAAACTGTACTTGATCGGACCGGTTATATCACTGCCCGGACCCTCGATCAGATCGAGGATCCCGGTGGAAAGCAGCCTTCCGATCTCGATCGTCTCCTCCCTGTCACGCCGCTTCCAGTTGGCGGCGACATCTCCCTCGGCTCCGTTGATCATCGCGACAACAGGCGTTCCCCTTCCAGCTGCGTGAAGCGAATTCTCCACGATCGATGTGGCCACACCGAAGATATCGCTGCTGTATACCCGTGTAGTCGTGTTCATGACGGTCGGATGTACCGCGTAAAAAGCAAGAGCGGCGATAAGCTCACCGCCACGCGTGGCGCTCTGTATCTTGATCATCCTCAGGGTCTGGTCGATCGCCATATATGCCTTGTCGCCGCCAATGGGAAAATCGGTTTTTCTGACCGGAAGCCCCTTGTTGGATTCGATAAGCTCCAGCGCGTCCGATCCGTTTTTCTTGAACGGTCCGATGCTGCGGTTTCGCGCTATTCCGGGTACCTGTCCCTGCGCGTAGCGCACCGCCGCCGGTTCTCTCTTCTTCCATGATTCAGCGATAGCCCAGGCTATCCTGTCAGCGAGAAAATCAAAAAGCGCCCGGTCGAACCCGCCTTCCAGAGAAGCCATCTGGTTATAGAATTTGCTCGATGAAAAATTGCCGGGTCCGTTGTGAGTATGAGTAGCAGCCAGGATCATCTGTTCCCTCGAAAGTCTCTCGATCCCGTGTTTCCGGGCTACCAGTTCGGCGACCCTGTCAGCTAGCCCCGCCGGCATCGCCCAGAGATCGGCCGAGACGATCACCATGCTTCTGCCTTCGGGATCTTCGAAAGATACCGCCCTTGCGTACAGCCGCGTCCAGACACCTCTTGATATATATCCCGCGATAGCGTATCCGCCCATCGGGTATCCCGGTATCGGCGTAATATCGACCTTAGCGGCGCCCGAGTTAAATTCCCCGCTCGCTACGGGTTCTGCGGGAGCTGGAAGCCGGCCGGAGATCCCGGCACAACCAATGATCGCGGGAAATGCGATGATCAGTACTATCGTTTTCGCGATCTTCATATATAATGACCTCGTTTCATCTCGGGGACCCTGATACAGATCGATCTTATTGCCTTAGCGGTGGCAACCAGGCGGAAATTCTTTCAGAGAGTACTTCCCATTGCCATTTTTGTCCAGTCTTGAATCGGATCGGCCTCCTGGCACCTCTTTTTCTGTTTGTGTCCGGAAAGCGGATCGTTTAATTTCCCCGGGTGAGATCGACGGTCCGGCATGCCGGCTTTTCCGGCGCGGTGAGGAGAAATGAAAAAGATCAGGCCCGTTATAGTAGTCAGCGAATGTCTCGGATTCAGCGCCTGCCGTTATGACGGCAAGGTCGTTTCGGCACCGTTTATCAAGCGTTTGGGGAAATATGTCGACTTCATACCTGTCTGTCCCGAGGTCGCGATCGCCCTGGGGACTCCGCGGGACACGATAAGGATAGTCGAAGAAAAAGGGTCGCTGCGGCTGCTCCAGCCCTCGACGGGCAGGGATCTTACAACCGGGATGATCGATTTTTCAGATCGTTTTCTTGAGCGCCTTGAAAAGATCGACGGATTTATTTTAAAAAGCAGGTCTCCTTCATGTGGACCGGGCGGCGTGAAAATATATTCTTCTCCAGCTTCTGTTTCACCGGGCTCAAGGGGTTCGGGATTTTTTGCCTCTTCCGTCTTATCGCGATTTGGTCACCTCCCGATCGAGGATGAGACAAGACTCGATGATCTGAGATTAAGGGAGCATTTTCTGACCAGGATCTTTACCATGGCCCGCTTCCGCGTCGCCGCTTCGAGCGGCAAAGCAGGGGCAATCGCCAGGTTCCACGAGGAAAACAACCTTCTTCTCACTTCCTACAACGCGAAAGAGAAGAGGTCTCTTGAAACGGTTCTCTCGGACCATGACGGCAGGACGACCCGGCAGTTAATGGAAGACTATGGAAGACATCTCAATTACGCGCTGAGAAGACCCTCAAGATATACTTCCAATATAAATATTCTTCTTCACGCGATGAGTTATTTTTCCTATACGCTGACCCACGAGGAAAAAGGGTTTTTTCTCGAATCGATGGAACGCTACAGGGAAAAGAAAATGCCGCTCAGTTCCCTGCTTCTGCTCCTTCGCGTGTGGATAGCCCGTTTTAAAACGGCAGATCTGAGATCCCAGACCTATTTTTCGCCTTACCCTGAAGGCCTGGTCCACATAAAAGATTCGGTCGGGGGAAAAAACTGCCTCTGACACTGCCATTCCCCCATGACAGGCTTTCCTTAATGGTTTTTAACGATTGAGATCGACAAAAGACATTGACAGGAATCACACCGCCAGTTATTATATAGATGGTCGATATATAGAGATCATACATATAGCCCTTCGGGGATCGAAACACGTCCCGGATAGGTAGAGATGGATAAAAACGGGCTCGAAATACAGAACCTCACAAAACATTGTAACGAGGACCTTATACTTGCCGTGCTTCGCCAGGGAAAGATGCACGGATATCAGATCGCGCTGGAAATCGAGGAAAAGAGCAGTCATTATTTCAGATTCAATCATGGAACTCTCTACCCCATCCTTCATAAACTCGAAAAAGAAGGCAAGATCAGGGGCGAATGGCTCAAGGAAGAAAGCAGACGGAAAAGAAAACAATATTCACTGACCGCCAGGGGGAAAAAATACGCTGACAGTCAAGCTCTCGCGTGGAAAGAATTCTTCGATCAATTCCTTAATATAACGGGAGGTGCTGGAAAATGAGGAGATTCAGCACGATTTTGAAGGAGATCAGCCGAAAATTGGACCTGCCGCAACCTGACAAATCAAGAATACTGCTCGAAGTCGGGTCTGACCTGGAAGAGATGTTCAAGCTCTACGTCGCGGAAGGACTCAGCGAGGCGGAAGCGGAAAAGAGAGCGGGAGAGAAATTCGATATTTCCGACGCGGCTCTTGCCGAACTTGTAAATATTCACCAGACGGCTATCAACAGGCTGCTCGCTCGTCTTTCGGAACAGGCAAGATCGAGATGGGAAAAAGCGTTGCTAATCGTGATCCTTCTTACTATCGCTGTCTTCTCCGTTCCACATCTTTTTTCTGACGGCTTTTTTAACAGGATCGGGCCATACGCCTGGCCTCTGCTGGGAATCGCCATAACCGCCATAATCTTGACGGTCAGGCAATTCTACCTTCTTTTCATAAGGAAAGACCACGGGACGGGAAAGCTGCGATCCGGTTCCGCGTGGTTCATCGCCCTTGGCTGCGGCAGCGTCCTTACTGGTGTATACGGATTATCCGTTGAGACCTTCAAAGCGATGAGAGCGGCACCAGGTAATATCGACTCGGCTTTCAAAGGAGCTGTCAATCTGGCGATAAATCTCTCGGCCATGATGATGACGTGTCTTCTTCTCTCTATCGCCATTGGCCTGATCTGGTTCTTCATCACAGGGAGGGTCAGGCGAATCGAAGAAGCGGAAACCGAATGGTTGTTTGATATCAGATAAAAGGAGATGATATGAGATACTTCATTACTTCAATGGGGACCTGGGCTGTGCCCCTGTTCATAATAAGTCTCGCTATAATCGCGCTCGTTGTTAAAAAGACCGTTGATCTATATTTCAGAAAAGGACTTTCAAACGCTCAGCTGTTCAAGGGTTTGCACGCGATAATCTTCTGGGGGGTCATTAGCGCCGTGACCGGTATTCTGGGACAGGCCACCGGTATCTATAACGCGATGCTGGCGATCTCCCGGGCCGAATCGCTTTCCCCGGCAATTATCGCGTCCGGCTTCGGCCAGGCCCTTACAACAACGATTTATGGCATCCACGTCCTGATCGTTTCCGGTATCGTCTGGTTTATTCTACTTGCCCGCTACAACAGGATCAAGGGCGCGCTCAAATAACACCCGCCGTGGAATCCTGGATTTTATGTTCGCCGCGCCCCTGATGGGCGTGGCGTTTTTTAATGACTGGGAATCCTTTTGTGGTGTCTGTCACTTCGCGACAGGAAGCCATATGGAAAATTCGGCCCCGTTCCCTTCTGAACTTTTACATAGAAGGTGCCCGCCGTGACCGGCGATTATCTTCTGCGAGACTGAAAGCCCGAGACCGAGCCCTTTAACTTCGCTTGTCCTTGAGTTGGAAGCTCTGGTGAACGGTTCTCCCATATCCTTGATCTCTCCGGCGGGTATACCGACGCCATCATCCCTGATACGTATCACGAAATACCCTTCGAAATCATCCCCGGCTTTTATTTTGTCTATCGAACGACCAGCGCCTTCCCCGTATCCTTCTTCTTCACGTCTGTTCTCAGCTAAAAAGGTGGATTCAACTCCCGGGGCTCCCCCCCTAATCTCGACTCCTTCAGAATCGTCCGGATCATTGACGTTGAAAGAACTCTCAAGACAGATTGTACCGCCCGTGTAGAGTGAGGAGACCGCGTTATCGATTATCCTGTCCAGGGCGATGCGTATCTTTGCCGAATCGGCCCTGATTATTCTCGCCTCTCCGATTTTATCGAATTTCAACGTTATCCCTTTTTCGGCCAGAACGGAAATGATATCTGTCGAATATTTTTCGAGGAACCCGGCCATCTCTGTTTTCTGGAAATTAAAAAACGACTCGTCCGATTCTACGGCGTTCAGGGAAAGGACCTGTTCTACCAGTTCGGCGAGCTTATTGACAGCTTCCATGGCTATATTGACAAGCATCGCGTCGCTTCCTTCCCTCGGATCGATCGAGGAGAGGGAACTTTTAAGTATTGTCAATGGCGTTCTCAGTTCATGCGACGTATGATGCATGAATTCTCTTTTCATTTTCGAGAAGTTCTCTAGTTTTATCCTGGATTGAACCATATGTTCGTAGAGTGCCGCGTTTTTAACAGTCATTGACGCGATCCTCGTCATCATGTGGAGTATCTCTATATTGAAATCGGTGAATCCTTCACCGGTGATCCTGTCACCGAAAATTATCATCCCCTGCAGTTCGCCTCCATCGATCAGTGGATAAGCGTACCTGAACGAGTCGTCCACCAGTAGGTTTTTGACATTCTGATCTTCGTCGCTGTTATCATCCGGTTTCGCCACGAATAGTTCTATCTTAGCCGGATATCCCCGCGACAAAAGCCAATTGACAAAACCTGAATCGATTGAGATTGAATCAACGCTGTTTTCCCGGCCCAGTCCGAGTGAATAGTATAAATCGAGTTTTTCCGTTTTCCTCGAAAAAAGATAGAATGATATCTGCCCCAGGCTCAATTGCCCGGCCAAGGTCATGACAAAAAGCCTGATGACCTTGTCAAGTTCGAGAGTCGTCCCGAGTTTCTCA
Organism: Candidatus Krumholzibacteriota bacterium; assembly: GCA_016932415.1. Taxonomy (NCBI): domain Bacteria; phylum Candidatus Krumholzibacteriota; species Candidatus Krumholzibacteriota bacterium. Next base: position 48,447 of record JAFGCX010000017.1, on the reverse strand, counting down.
AAAAGACGGAAAAGCGCATCGAATGAATAATCGCGGTTGTCAAGGCTGGTCCTCGTCTTTTCGACCGTCAATTCGGTCTTTTTTTCCTCATCAATACTTGCCGCCGCAGTCATTTCGGCCCTTTTTCACTGAGGTTATTTTAGCGCCCGGCAACTTCTTCAGGCGTTGAAAACTCGAAATAATCATTCAGGTTAAGTAGATTGAAGACTGATCTCACGTGCTCAGAGACATTGATGAAGGTCGCTTGCCCCTTCTCGCGCCTGAGTGACGAGACGAGCCCCAGGAGCATCCCCACTCCCGCGCTCGAGATAAAGGTCAACTTGTCAAAATCAAGTATGACGTTGTGTATTTTGCGTTCGAGCAACGCATTCATCGTCTCTTCCAGAATCAGAGCTCCCTTGGAATCCAGATCTCCCGAAAGCTCGATCTTGTATATCCCTTCGCCGACCGATTTCGGTACCCCTATGTTGAGTGGCGTCATATTCCTCTCCTTTCCCGGGATATCTTCTCCCGGAACAAATTTTTCAATTACCACCCTGTTTGTTTTTCTTTCTCTCGCGTATTTCATTTTCTCGTTAAGCTTCTTTATCATCATCAGGCCCAAGCCTCTTTTGGCACCGCCTTTCAGGTAATTATCAAGATTGAACTCGTCACTGCTTGTCGGATCGAATTCTATTCCTTCATCGGCTATAGAGATGAGTAATCTGTCGTTTTCCTTCTCAATTTCAAGATCGATCCATTCTTTATCGATACGGTAAATGCCGTATTCGACAATATTATTGAGCAGTTCGTAGACGCTGAATCGTACCCCGAAAGAGATGAATCCTGGAAATCCAAGTATGTTCGTTATCATCGCGGAAACTTTCGGAGCCAGTTCGACATTGTCCATGGTTGCCATGATCCGTAGCGAATATTTATCCGGAGTCATCCGGTTCCGGATGCATATGAATTTTTCTTCATTGCATATAATATCGTTCCCTTCGACATCTTTTTCGAGTCGGGATTTTTCTGCCGTCCTCTTGATTATCCCGTTGTTATCAATGATATTTTTGACAACATTTTCCATGAACACCGTATAATCATCCGGTGGGGCAAGCAATATCCTCTCCAGCCTGCATTCAACCGCCGTGTGCACGAGGCTGATCAGCTTGATCGCGAATTCCGGAGTCGGTTTTTCATCGCCACTGACCCTGATAATAAAAGGAGTAAATTTTATTTCTTCCAGAATCATCGATTCCTGCCTGTCGTTCCTTTGTTCAGCCCCTCTTTACCATCATTCCGTTTTTGCCTCCGGCAACTTCGTCTATTATCCGGTTCCCGGTGAGGCTTAGAGCAAGAAGGGTCAGATCATCGCTCTGCGCCGCTTCAGCCCTGAATTCACCAAGATCGCTCAGGATCTCGGGAAGAAGATCACGCGCCCCTTTGCGAGCGCTTCCTTTGACGATCGATGTGATCCTGTCAAATCCATATTCATCACCCGACAGGTTACGCATCTCGGTAAGCCCGTCAGTATACTGCAGTATCAGGTCTCCAGGCTCGAGAACTAGTCTGTTTTCCTCCAGCCCAACGGAAAATACATCATCGTCGAAAATTCCAAGCGGCTTGGCTTTTGTTCCAAGCGAATAGACTGTCTGTTCTTTATGCCGATAAAAGAGTATAGGCATATGAGCGGCGCTGGCGTAATCGAAAGTCCGCTTTTCCGTATCGAGAATTCCACAGAAAAGGGTCAAAAAGATGTTGTTCTTTATATCCTGCCCAAGGTGGATATTAAGGTATCTGAGCAACCTTGCCGGGTTTTCTCCTCTTTTGGCAAGATCCCTAACCATGACCCTGGCCATGGCCATGATCACCAGGCCCGGCACTCCCTTTCCCGCCACGTCGCCGACAATGAACATTATCCTGTTGCCGCCTATCGGTATCACATCGAAATAATCCCCCCCGACCTCCTGAGCGGGATTATAATACGTTTCCAGCTGGTAACCTTTCATCACCGGCATGTCAGACGGAAGTAGCGTTTCCTGGATGCTTTTCGCTATCTCAAGCTCCTTATCCATTCTTTCTTTTTCGAGCATCGCGATCCTGTCGCTTTTAAGCCTCACTGCCATCTGGTTGAATGTGTCAGCGAGGGCCTGGATCTCTCTGCCTGATTTTACGGTGATCCTCGTATCAAGATTCCCCTGCCCGATCAACTCGGCGCCCTCGGTCAGTATACTTACGGGTCTCGTTATATGCAGCGCCAGCAGAAGGGAAATTACAGACCCCGCGACAAGAGCGCTTAGTCCGATCTTGAGGACTCTGCTGTAAATCGCGGCGACCGCCTGCCGCATCCTCTTTTTTGAATATGTCAGATAGACATGACCGATCGATTCATCCTGATCGATGATCGGTATCTTCGCCTCAAGAATGTCGTCGTTTTCACGAAGTTCTTCTATCCCGTCCAGCCTCGAGGACCCTTTCGTTCTCTCCAATCCCGGGGAATGAGCGTACCTGCCGTCGATCATTCTAAGATCGCTGTGTCCTTTGATTATACCGGCGTTATCGACAACGATTATCTGTATGATATCGGCGTTCTTTTCAAGCACTCTTGAGATATGCGGATGAAGCTCGAACTCCGGATCGCTGTGAAGAAGGGGCTTTGAATAATTCAGCGCGAGGTTCCTGCCCTGGAGGATAACGATCTCTGTCATCTCTTCCAGAACGATATTTTTCTGTATCCTGGCAACGGTCAATGAAAACGCCCCGACAATACCTGCGACCAGAAGAATCACTGATAAAGTGATCTGTATTTTCAGACTTAATATCTTCACGTCTTTCAACGCCTTTCGGCTATCCGGCTACATTTTCGAGACTGCTCAGTTCCTCTTTTGTCCTTCTTATATATCTGATAGCTTTTTCATTATCAGGATCTACTTTCAATATCCTGCCCCAGATCTCGAGCGCTTCTTCGTAATCATGCATCGTGTAAAGCTCCATCCCCCGGTAAAGGTAGGCCTTGACCAGGTACTCTCCGATCTGCTCGGATCCGGGGTATCCATGCCACACTTTTTCCCACTCGACGATCGCTCTGTCGAATTTTCCGTTTTTGAAATATTCAGCGCCTTTTTCATATATCAACCTCAAGTTATCGGCTTCTTCTTTCGTCAGAGGCGCTTTCGTGGCCGCCGGTTTTTCTTTTTCCATGGTGCTTATTTCTTCTCTTTGTCTGAGTTCCATGACCTCGGCAAGTTTTTTCTCCAGTTCGGCGTCACCCTTGAATTTGTCCAGGCCAGAGCGTAAAAGATCGATTGCTTCTCCGTATCGTTTTTTCCTCGCCAGAACGCCGGTCTGCTGAAGGACCCTTGCGTAATCTTCCTTGTGCCTAGCCGTCGCCTTATCATAATAATGCCTGGCAATATCATGCCCCGGATCCAACCTGAGTACCTGCGCGAAAGCTGCCACGGCGCCAGTCCAGTCCCTTTCGGAGTAAAGTTCAACGGCATGGGCAAAGACGGCATCGATCATCTGCCTCTGGTCCGCGGTCTGGCCGATCAGTTTTTCGCATTCTCTGATCCTGTCGTCTATCGCGCTGATGGAGAGCTTCTCGTTCCCCTTTCGATAATGCATAAGGGCTTCGCCATAACTTCCATCGGCGAAAAGCGAATCCGCCAGGGTAATAATGATATATCCTTGCGCTTTCAGGTTTCCCGCCTTTGCTTCCTCGTTTTCAGGGTCCCAGAGAAGGACTGTTTTGAAATGATCCTCCGCCTGACTGAACTTGTCCTGCCGCAGGGCTTCCCGCGCTTTCGCAAGGTAGTTTTCCATCTGCCTTGTCTCATACCTCGCCGTCTCTCTTTCCAGCTCCCTTTTTATCTCCTCTTCTCTTTCTTTTTTCCGTCTTTCGATCCGCTCCGTCTTTGAGCTGCCGAATCTGTAAGAAAGAGAGAAAAGATGACAATTTTCAAGGTCGCTGTCTCGCCAGGCGTAGTCCAGCTGCAGGAAAGAAAGAGAGAATCCCAGCCCGAAGGTCGGAGAACCGGAATCCCATCCACCACGCAGAGCCAGCATCCGGTTTACTGAATATTCGAACCCGGCTTGTATCCGCGCTTCGTCATGTTTTGTCTTGATCATATCGACCGCTACGAGCAGCCTGTCATCGAAACGCCCTGAAAGAGACCTCCAAACGGCAAATCCGACCCTGGTCCCATACGGGTCGCCCGATTCTTCGTCTTCGAGTTTAAGCTTCGGTTCGATTATATTTATCAGTGTAAGTCCCAACGCGGCTCCATCGAACGCCTCATTGTCAATATCAGACTTGACCCCGAACCCGGCGTCGACACCGAACCCGCTGGCGTTGTACGACCCTTGGACGAAACGGTCGAGTTTCATCGTCACGCCGCCTGACAGTCCTCTGTATATTTTCCTTGCATACCCGAAAAGATACCTCGTCTGCCTGTTTGATAATTCTCCGTCGATCACCAGGTTTTCCTGGTCCCTGCGTTCTATTCCGCCGACATCGAGCCTGAGGACTCCGAACGATATCGCGCCGAAATCGGTCAATGGATATGAACCCAGAATGGAGGAATAGGAACTCGTTTCATCCAAAAGAGGGGTGTGGAACAGATTGATCTCCCCGCGTTCAAGATATTCCAACCCGGCCGGATTCCAGAGAAGCGTATATGCCTCTCCCCAGACCACGCATTTCGCTCCTCCCATGGCAATACTCCGACCTCCCGCTCCAAGAGAAAAAGGAGACTCCGTGCCTCCTCCCTCGCCCCCGGCCAACAGGGGAAGATCCCCGAGCGCGAGGATCGCCATCGATATCAGAACGGCATCGACATATTTTCTGCTCTGCACAAACATCATCGTACCAAAGCGGCCTTTCGTCTCAGGACCTGTTCCTTTCCATTGATTTTCGCTTTCAGAACCAGGTAGTAGACTCCGTTGATCACTTTTTCTCCCCTGCCATTTCGTCCATCCCATGAAATATCCTGGTGTGGCCCCGCGCCACGTTCTTCATTGAGCGCCAGAGTCCTGACGAGGCGGCCCAGAATAGTATAAACCTGGACCGTCACCGTTCCATTATCCGGCATGAAAAAAACGATCGTCGTCTTTTCTCTGCTGGCGACAAACGGGTTGGGATAGTTGGAAAACGAGTCTTCCAGTTCAGTCGAGAGCAGGGCTGCCCTCCCTGAATTAAAGGGAAACGCGCTTCCATCGGCGAGTCCCACCGCGACGGGATCGCCTGTAGTCTCGTCAGTGCCGGAAATATCATCGGCAGACCTGATCGCGGCAGATACCATCGTGATCGCGGTGCCGGGGGCGATGGTGAGAAAAAGTTCGAGATCGAGTGTTTCTTCCGATTCAAGTCTTTGAGGATCGATAAAATCCACCCTTACGCCATCTTCGATCTGGACTGCCTCTGTCTCTATCATCCCGGACCCGGATTCGATGGTGATTCCGGCGATATCGGAAGCTGTCTCCACCGGCATCTTCTTTTCATCCTCGAAGTGAAGAGTTATGAAATCGATCATGGCGGTCGAGCCGCCTGAATCAGCGCTTCTTGAGAACCGGAGGTCGAATGCCTTTACTTTCTCGCCCGCGGCAATATTCGCAGGCAGGACTCCACTGGCTTCGAAAGAGATGCTGCCCACGGGGATCACCACGTTGGTCAATCCGCTCGACAGGGGAAAAGCGCCTGTCGGTTTGTCGAAAACCGCTCCAGATGTCGCGTCAAGTATTTCGACCGCGGTTCCGTATAGATGCATCTGGAAATATCCCGGAACCGCATCCTGGTCAATATCCAGCGATATATCAAGGACCACGGAACCTTCCGGTTCGATAAGGACAGGATCGTCAAATTCCATCCTTATGTAAGATGAAGTATCGAGAGCGGTAGGGTAGACTGCGCAGATAACACTGTCGATCGATTCGACTCTTATCGCTGAAAATTTACTGTTCTGCGCGAGACCTCCTCCAGTCTGGTCGATCAGCCGCAGGGAAAGCCCCGATACTGCCGCCGGAGATTCGCCGGTTGTTCCCGTGTGACAAAGGGTCAGGCGTAGAGCGTCGACATCGTCGAGCCCACCGGTGATCCTGGTGGGAAGAAGTCCATCACCTGAAATTGAAAAGCTGCTCAAAGGATCTATAAAAATCGCTTCGCCGCAATTCATAGGAAACCCGTATCCTTCGGATGCGTTCGCCCTGACTTCCACAGTCTGACCGGAATTTATATCCCTGGCCGAAACAGAGATCGAATCGTGTAAAGATATGGCGAACGCGGATGGCTCGGGATCAGATCTGAAATCCAGAAATGCGTTAAGTACCAGGGGAGTCAGCGCTGAAACGACCAGTTCGGGCTGGAAAAGACAGTGGATCCCTGACGAAAGCGGGAAAACATCGGTGACGAAATAACTGTACCCGTACATATCCTGAATTCTTATCTTTTTCAGAAAACCGGATGGCGCGAGCGGTTCATTCGACATATCGAATGTCTTGAACTCGATCGCCGAAACACTGATATCGGCCGCCGAAGATCCCCCTGAATTCGCAATGACAAGACTGAACGCTGGTACTGTCTCCTGTCCCCTGTTGACCTTTTCAGGAAGTTGCGTATCGACGCCCACCAGAAGCTCGACCGCCGGATCTTTAAGAGTGATCGTATTGGTCGACCAGGGAAATGTCGATCCGCCGAAAATGACCAGGGCAGAGTTATTATGATCGATTATAGATATATCATCGGGGTCTTCCAACAGCAGCCTGAAATTCGCCGCCCTGGCATCCTCTGCCACATCGAGAGAAACTGTGAATATCTTCATATCGCCGGGAGAAAATATTACAGGTTCGACCGGTGTCAGTTCGATCGTCGAATCTGTCACCGATGAGGTCTGCGCAGAGAACAGGACCATTGTTTCATCCTCAAAAGTTATTTTAGAAGCGACGTCGTTTACCGCAAGTCCGGTTCCCGCGCCATCGGTGAAGATCAATTCGATCGAGACAAAGTCCACAGCGGCGCACTGCTCGCATCCTGAACTATAACTGACGGCCATTTCGAAAACTTCGGCTGCCCTGTGTCCCCTGTTGAGACTTACCGGGGAAAGATCGTCGATCATGATATCGAAATCGTCGGGGATGTTTTCAATCGATATTGTATCAGAGTATTCCAGGCGGCTCTGGGCGATTCCCCCGTCTTCAGAGGCTTTTGCCTGAAAAACGATTTTTCCCTGCGAGACGGCGTTGAAACTCCATGTGAAAGAGCTGTCGTGGTGGGCTTCCAGATCGATCGATTCCGGGAAAGGTCCGGAGAGAGGCGCGATTCCTCCGTCGCCAAAGTGCATAAAACTGTCGGGGCGGACCATTGTGAGCAGTGAATCGGTGACGTTGCTCAAAATCAATTCGCAGTCGAATACCTGGCCCGTAGTTACCGGCAGTATTGGTACGAATGATACGATGATCGGATCGGTGGTGACTGTAATTTTCGCTTTAGATATCAGCGGCCTGTCGATCGGTCCATCGTTACCGGACCGGACTTCGATCGCGTCTACAGGGAGAGAGAGAACAACTGTCCTGCCATCGACCGCTATCTCGGAAAAATCGGCCGTGACATGAAGAGACAATCCATCGCAATCGATATACTCCCAGAGGCTCGATACTGTGTTCCAACTGCTACCGTTCCACATGAAATACCCTATAAACTCTTCCTCCCCCGGATCGTAGATCCCATCTTCACCCCCCCCTTCCTTCCATAACTTGAGATATTCGATATCGATCCCCGGCATGCCGGAACCTTCGTTTTCAAGGACTATGCTTATAAGCGAATCCCCCTGGGTCCCGTTGCACGGCAGCCGGAAGGAAAAACAGGGAACATCCATGTCCCCGGGGGAAACCCGCGCGCTGTTTACCGTCGCGACTTCTATCTGCGATGCCACCATGCCATCAATCAGGTCTTCTCCGGCCGAATTGAGCGGAAATTCGCCCTCTATTACCGTAGTACCGCTTATAAATGATACCCATGTCCTGTCTGGTATGCTGAAATCGACCGCGACCGAATCGCGCACTCCTTCGCCGGGAATATCATAGGCAATAAATATCTGGCTGCTTTTATAAGGTGCCAGCGTCATCAGAAGGGCGTCGAACTCGAAGAGTACGCCGGAAGATTCTACCGTCTGAAGCAGTCTGTCGGACGCTGGATCGAAAAATCCGTCTTCATCCGCGTCTGAATATGCTTTCGCTCTGAGGATCTCCTCAGGCCTGGCCGAACCGCTTCTCAGAAGCTGGATCGACTGAAGCGTTTTGGGCAGCGCGTAGCTGTTGTACGCGCCGATCACCATTATGAGCAGATCATTTTCTCCCGGGTGGACTCGTCTGTTTCCCAGCATGCTGGTATATAGCGTCACGCGGTCTGGAACGGGAATCAGTATGCTTTTATCGGAAAATATATCCTTATCTGACGGTCCATCGTTCCCCGAGGCGACCCCGATGCCCATCCTGGGAATTCCCGCCATGATCGAAGCCCCGGTAGTAAAGGCGTCCTCAAGGTCTACCGATACAAACAGTCTTTCCCCCGATCCGCCAGTCAACGTTACCGCAAGGCCGGAAGAATTGTATTTCTTTGTCTCGATCTGATCAAGTTCGGAAAGGAATTCATCCGAATCCGGATCGAAGATCCCGTCTCCATCATCTTTCCAGAGAACAGTCCTTTTTATATGTTCTTTGCCAGCTGTTCCGTCGTTGACGACCGTGATCGAAGTGAGCGTATCGTCATGGCAACCGTTTCCGGGAATAACAAGATCAAGGACCGGGATATTTTCGGTCCGCCCCGAGATCGTGCTGTCCCCCGCGCTTAATCTGATCTGGAATGAAAGCATCCCATCGGTAGACGGCGCCTCCTCGACCATGAGGGGAAAATCTCCCGATATCTCATAAGGGTTCTCTGTTTCTATTGACAAATAGATATCCTCTACGTTATCAAGCCACACTGACAGAGTCTCACCATCAGCGGTCCTGAATGAATCGATGTCTGTGGCCAGATACAGTACTGCTTCGGCTCCCGAAGCTATATCGATTCCGATCTCGCCGAAAAATCCCTCCCCTTCAGACCAGGCTGTCTCTGACAGTATGGTATCCTTTTCAGGATCGAACGTGTCATCGCCGTCATCAAGAAACAGAAACACCGGCTTGAGAGGTTCGCATTCGAAGAGTCTCATCTCCGATGCAAGACTCAGAGAATCGATAATAGCCTGACCAATGGTGTTGTTTCTGACCCTCATCCCGAATATCTCCGCATTTCTATCACCTGGATACAACACGTCCGGCCGGTCGGCTGACTGAAAACTCTCGATTGTCACTCCTTCGCGCCTTATGAGGATCTGCGAGTGAGTGTTGATCAATTCTGAATCAAGTGGACCATCGTTTCCCGATATATATTCGACGCCGTTTTCCGGGATTCCGAATCTCACCAGGAGATTCTCTGTAAATCCCTGTCCGAAGACAGCCGTCAGAAAGAATCTTTTTGACCCGAATATAGGTTGCGAGAGTCCGGATATCTGGAAACGGCCTCCCGTGTTGCTTAAGATCCCGAGAGAGCCGTCGGTTTCCGAAGAAAAAACGCCATTCCCGTTATCAGCCCACAGGATCAACTCCTCGACCAGGCCGTTCGCTTCATAATCGCCGAAGTTCCATGCCGAAAGACCCGACAGTATATCGGGAGAATTACCGTTTCCGGGAAGGTCGACGGCAAGTACAAGCTCGCCGCTGCCTCCGGAATAGACCGTGTCGGGAAGAACATTGACGACCCGGGCCTGGAAGCTGAGAAAACCGTCTATGCGGCAGCTTCCCTCTGAATTCAGCGGAAGATCATCGATAAATATCGATGCATTTCCCGAGATATGGATCGAATCGGGAGAGTCGATCTCAACGTCGAGATATTCTCCATCCCGGGCTGAAAATGAATCGACATCCGCGGCGATGTAATAATAGACAGATTCTCCGGGATGAATCACCTTTCCACTCGACAGATCGAATACGGCCCTTCTGTTTTCAAAAACAGCCTCGGCCAGAAGAGAATCTCCTTCGCCCAGCGGCCTGCTCGCCGGGAGAGGCTCCCCGGCGTCTTCCTCGATTTGACCGGTCGTCTCGGGAACATCAGCCTCCTTGTAAAGATACAATCTTTCAAAATTCGAATCGCTTCCCGAACGCTCAGCCTCGCTGCCAATTGGATTCAAGACAACGAGGCTATCGATCGATATATCACCGATGCCATCGAGGCTTATCTCCAGGCGCATCAGTTCAATTTTTCTATCTCCGGGGTTTACATCTACCGAAGCGATCGAATGAGCTTCGATCAGCAGGAGAGGTTCCCTGACTATTAGCCTGTTCGTGATGGAAGCTGTCCAGGTTTGCTCCCAGAATATAAATCCCATGAAAGTCCCCTCAAGGTGGAGGGTCAGCTCGAGAGAATCGGGAGCGGAAAAATCTTCAGGAATATCGACCGGATCGAATGAAATCGGGAATTGAGTCGCGCCCGGGACAAGAAGGGTCTCGTTTGCCAGGTAAGTCGTGATGATCGAATCACCGTCATCTATTTGCAGATACGATACCGCGGGTAGAATTACTATATTTTCTGGATTTGGATTGCTGACTTTGATCGAAAAGACCTGATCCTCATCTCCCGGGTACACGAAATCGGGCGTAAGCGTTGACGGGTTGTCGAATACTATCGCCGAACCGAGTATCTGGATATGCTGTATACTGCTCACCGAACAGCTCCTGTCCGGAGCCCCCCTGTCGGAATCGTCGTCGCAGGCGAAGACCCTGTATACCAGGTCTGTCCCTTCCGCCACTCCTCCGACCATCCCGTCGCTTGTAAAATATCCGCCGCCCGCCGGGGACATCAGCATTTCATTATAATCGTCTTCAAGGCTGCCATCGGTATCCCAGAGAAGATATACTCCCTGGCCACCCGCCCCCGACTCGTCGTCATAGACGCCGCTCGGATCGGTTATAAGACATGTTATATAATCCACAGCCCCTGCCGGAAGTACTTCGGGGGAAAAATCCGAGATGACTGGACCTGCGTAATCATCGTCTATCATCCTGAGGAGAAGATGGAGCTCGTCGAGGTTTTCGTCCGGTTCCTTGCCGCCGAGATGAAGAAAGATGTCAGCCGTATCGCCATGCGCCCATTCAAGGTCCGGCTTAAACCATACTTCGTGGAAATAGTAGCGGTCCGACTCGCAGTTGCCCGTTATTTCCCAGTGTTTATCATCATCCCTGCAGTCGATGATCATCCTCGGAGGATCTAATCCCTCCACCAGAGCACCATACTCCTTGACTTTCCCATCGTCCACTTTCGGGTCGAGCAGGGGATCGGTCTTCATCGTCCAGGGGATAACGGGATCGTCGCTTTTGGTTGCGCCTATAAGATAATCAGCCGGATCGGCCTCCTCGTCCCCTATCATCAATTCGGAGAGAAGAAGCTCCTTCAGGCCGGGTCGAGGGGCCGAGATCCTCCCGAAACCAAGAGAAGAATCGTTGAAGGCGACGTAGCCTTCTTCACTTTCCTTAGGTTCCCAGTCCCAGTCAAATGTCGAATTGAACTGGATGACGAGGCGATAGAGCGTTTCCTGCTCAAATGGGATCGAAATCAACGGTCTGCCGCCATTCAAATAATGTATATTGTTGAGGATCACTCCTTCCTCATCCGAAACAAAAAGTAGTCCATCGTCCGCCCGCACTCTTGAATTCTTCGTGTCAAAAAGAGCGGCGGTAAAAAAGATGACATCGGACAGAACGGTCCAGTCGAACGCGCCGGTCAAAGTCTCGGGAGTCACCTTAATATCGTCGAAATATACAATTCCCGAACAGGTCCCGGAAGTCATGAGACGGATAGCAGTATCGTCGGAGATATAATCTGACATATCAAAGATCTGTGTCGCGAAAGATGTGCCGGGACCACTTCCAACAGTAAAGATCGTCTCCCATCCGTCTGTCCCGTTCTCGGATATTTCGACGACCAGGGTCCCGTTAAACCCGTATGCGGGATCCCTCGCCCAACTGAACTCAAGAAGGGCCCTGCCCGCGTCACCAAGTTTGATCGCTCTGCTGACTCCCACGGGGGAATATGAAGCGGGGTCACCGATCCGCAGATTTCCCGGGCTTTCGACTACCTGTATCTTTCCGATTCCGGGACCATCCGACTCGCCGATCTCCGTCCACTCAGCCCGCCAGTTATACGTTCCATCATTATTGTCGAGAGCTACTATGGAAAAACTATCGAGCGCGTAGATGATGTCGTCACTTCTCGCCGATATGATCTGCAGATTGTCCTGTTTCTCTCCGACGACCACCGCTTTGACAGAAATGTTGACATCGGTAATAGCATCGGGATTGACATCTATATCGAATTCGAAAGTGCCCGTCATATCCGGCGAAAGGAGCGAGTCGGCGCTCGGCGACCCTGTGACCGTGTAATCTGAATTGTGATCCCCCGATGAGACATAGGTAAAGATCAGCGACAGAAGCTGTATACTGATCTCCGAGTCAGAAAGGTTCTTCACCCTGACTGTCACCGGTATATTCTTCTGATTGATTGCGAGAGTATCGTACGGGCAGGATACTTCGGTGATCCATAACCCCGCGGTCACAGCGACGGCGGCTTGAGGTCTATCCGGGCTCCATTCTCCCCCCTGGTCAGCCAGGACTCGTGAGCCGGAGGCACAGAGAAGATAATTGAATGCCAGAATTGCAGCTACAGTGGGCAATAATTTACCGGTTTTTCCTTTTTTAGCGATTTTTAAGCTTCTTTTCCGCATCTTGTCCATCGATACCAGCATAGGTATAACTTATTATTATTTGATTCTTTATCCCCTATTGCGCATGTCGTGTCGGTGCCTGATACTTTTGCTCGACAATCGTATATCTTTTTATAATTGAGGCTATTACACCTCATCCACCAATGACGCCTCCTGGCTTGTCAAGCGATTGGGTTGCAAGAACTGTTCTCAACTATCGGCAATGACCGGAAATTTCCCGATACAATGGGAAATCAGAGTGAATGGAAGAAATACCCGCGGGTAATCCCCGGTTCTCGAATAAAAACCTTAAAGTGCTCCTGGTCCAATGCCGAAGATTCTGTGAGAGCAGAAATCTGTGTCCGGATGGACCGGCGCGTTCCCGAGTAGAGGAGTTCGCGCGGCGGCAAGGATGTGTAATCAGGGTCTCTCGTCCCGATGGGACAGGCAATCACCTTTCGCGGGAAGGTCCACGGATACTTCGGTGCAGTCAGAAAAGGAGGAAGGTTCTGATGCAGAAGCTTAAAGATTCCAGCGGTTTCACGCTGCTGGAGATAATCATCGCGGTCGCTATAGTAGCCATTATGGCGGTAGCGATCGCTCCACCCCTGATCAAGAACCTCAACGAGGGAAGAGTCGCCAGGGCTCAGAGCGACGCCCAGGTGATCGGTAACGCCGTCCTTTCGTTCTACAAGGATACGGGCCGGTGGCCCCTGCAGAACGACAGCGATTCGGCATATGACCTGACGCGCCTCGTCGGAAGTGGCCCGCTCGGTGGCGGAGACACCGGCGTCCCTCCCGGGGGCACGGGAATAAGCGGCGGTGGAAATTGGGACAGCTGGGGAGAATCGAGTACTCTCACTGAGCAGTTGGTAGCCAACGCGGTAGGAACGATCGATCCTCTATATCCGGAAAGTAAAAGCCCTCACACCAGACCGGGTTGGAACGGCCCCTATCTCGAATCGGTTCCTCTCGATCCCTGGGGTAATCCTTTCGTCGTAAATGTCAGGTTTTTGAACAATACCGTTGCTAACTATGACCGTCACAACGTGATGGTCCTTTCAGCCGGCCCGAACGGTGTATTCGACACGGCTTTTCAAAACAATACGTACGACGAGGAGATCGGTGGAGATGACGTCGGTTATATTATAAGGAGTTCTACGCCTCAATAGGATTGCGGCTTTAAGGGAAGATTGAAAAACAGGTTTTCTCCAGGCTTTCTCTCTTACTGCCTGTAATGGAGAAGGTCTGCCACTTTATTCACCAGGGAAAGCAGATGGTCGTCACTAAGACAAAAAAGCTGGGCCGGATCCTCGTCGAAGCTGGGAACCTGACCGAAGACCAGCTCGAACTGGCGTTGAAGGAACAGAAGCAGACAGGTGAGAAGCTCGGCGATATCCTCAGCCGGCTCGGCATCTGCACCCGCGAGGAGATCGACAAGGTCTTCGCGTCTCAGATCGGGGTCGGTTACGTCTCACTTGCCGAGGAATGGATAAAGCGTGACGCGATCGACCTGGTACCGGGTGAATATGCCGAAAAACAGATGCTCCTTCCTATTTCCCTCCAGGGAAGTACTCTGCTCCTCGCGATGGCCGATCCTCTCGATCTCGACACGATCGACGCCGTCGGCAGGATGACAGGCCATTACGTCGAAGTGGTATACGCGACCGAATCGGATATCCAGGAAGCTCATAGAAAGTATTACGGAGCGAAAAGCGATATAGACACCCTTATGCAGAGCACGATCGAGGAATCGCGCGCCGCGGCGGCCAACGATACGCCTCTCAGCGAAGCGGACTCCCCCTATATCCGCCTGGTAGACCTGATCATTGAAAAAGCTGTCGATGAAGGAGCAACCGATATCCACATAGAACCGGAGGAAAAAGTCGTCCATATACGATACCGCATCGATGGACGCCTCGTTCAGGGCCCTTCCCTGGCGCGAGAGCTCCAGAGCATCGTGACGACCCGCGTGAAAATAATGGCGGGGCTGAACATCTCCAAGACCCGTATACCCCAGGACGGAAGGATCCAGTACGGAAAAGGTCAGGATAAAACAGATCTGCGAGTCTCCACTCTTCCTACCGTTCACGGCGAAACGATAGTCTGCAGGGTTCTCGACAAGAAGAACCTCGTCTACGGTCTTGAGAAACTCGGTATGAACAGGGATATGCTGACCCGTTTCAGGCAGGATATATCGAGGCCTCATGGGATGATACTCGTCACCGGTCCGACCGGTTCGGGGAAAACGACAACGCTCTATTCGGCACTGACCTACCTTAACAAGCCTGACACGAAGATCATTACTCTTGAAGACCCGGTCGAGTATGAACTGTCGATTATCAGCCAGGCTCAGATCATGGCACAGCAGGGGTTCACTTTCGCCAGCGGATTGAGGGCTATCCTGAGGCAGGACCCCGACATTCTCCTCATCGGGGAGATCCGCGATACCGAGACTGCCCAGCTTGCCATAAGGGCGGCGCTTACCGGGCATCTCGTATTCAGCACTCTTCACACGAATACCGCCGCCGGCGCCATACCCCGCCTGATAGATATGGGCATCGAACCGTTTCTCCTTTCAGCGACCCTCATCTCCGTCCTGGCCCAGAGACTGGTACGAAGCGTATGCCCGCTTTGCCGGGTCAGGGAGGAACCGACAGAGGACCAGAAGATCCTTCTTCGCCTCGACGAACTTGAAGGAACACCGCGATACTCTACCGGTAAAGGCTGTCCTTCCTGCAAACATACCGGTTGCAGTGGCAGGGCAGCTGTCTTCGAATATCTGCAGGTCGATTCCAGCATCAGAAGACTGATAAGCGAAGGGGCCAGCATTGACGCGATAATGGAAAAAGCGATCGAGTCGGATATGAGGACCCTGAGACAGGACGCGATGGAAAAACTTCTTTCCGGAAAGACATCGCTCAGTGAAGTGATGAGGGTGGTGTCATGAAAGAGTATCAATACAAGGCGCTGAATTCTTCCGGAGCGGTAGTCACCGGCGTTCACCGTGCGTCGAACAGGTGGCTACTAACCGAGGAACTCTCGGCGCAAAACCTCATCCTCCTCAACTCCAGGCAGACCCTTCAATCTTTTGGAAAGACTTTCTCGATCGCCGGAAGGATAAATCCGCGGGAGCTTCGCGATTTCACCCTGCACATGGCGACCTGCCTTGCCGCGGGGATACCTGTAAGTTCGGCTCTTCTCGATCTCGAGAACGACAGCGGCAAGGGACACTTGAAAAATATGATCGCCGGGATCAGGCGCGAGATAAACAGTGGCGCCCAGGTAGACGAAGCTTTGACTAAATACCCCGAAGTCTTTTCGGAGACATATATAGCCATAGTGACTGCCGGACAGAGTACGGGAGATCTTGCCCAGGCTTTTTCAAACCTTGTGGATCACCTTGAATGGCTCGACGACCTCCATGGAAAATCGAAGCAGGCGCTCGTTTACCCGGCTCTCATGATAGCCGGTATCATCGGTCTCTTCATGCTTATGCTTTTTTACGTACTCCCGCGTTTTATGGATATGTTCAAATTTCAGGATTCGCAGCTCCCCGCTGTGACTCTTTTCGTGATGGGAGCTTTCGACTGGTTCACCGTATGGTGGCCCGCTATCCTCGCAGCTTCTGCCGCGATGATAGTGGGGTATTTTACTCTCCGGAAAAGCGTGAAAGGGAGATATCTCATAGATGATTTCATGCTCAGGCTGCCGGTGGTCGGCGGATTCGTCCACAAACTCGCACTGGCACGATTCTCCAGATATTTCTCCCTTCTTTTCGCGGCGGGAACAAGCCTTCTCAATGTGCTGGAGCTTCTTATCAAGGTCGTGGGGAATAATGTCCTTGCCGTGGAGCTGAAGGATATCCGCGACAGGGTGATGACTGGAGAGACGCTTACTTCGAGTTTTTCCCAGGCGCCCCATTTCCCGCCGATGATCCAGCGTCTTGTCGCTGTCGGAGAAAAGACCGGTCAGCTTGATAACTCGCTTATTCATGCCGCCGACTATCTGGACAAGGAGATCCCGAGAGAACTCAAGCAGGCTTTTACGATCCTTAACGCCCTGATAATAACCGTCCTGGGTGGACTGATAGCTATCGCCGCCCTGTCGATACTTCTTCCTGTAATGCAGATGCGCAATATGATGTAGGAGAGGAAAAACAGTGACCGCGAGAGAGACGAAAATATATTCAAAGACCGGAATGGGCCGCCGAACCACACTGTTACGCGGCGACTCAGGCGGATTCACCCTTATGGAGGTGATCATCGCTGTCGCCATAGTAGCCCTTATGGCTGGAGCTCTGGCACCTGTCGTCTTCAAACAGATCAATTCCGCCAGGTCAAAGGTGACTGTTCAGGAACTTGACCAGATAGAATCCGGCTTGCTTTCATTCTATCAGGATACAGGACGGTTTCCAACCGAAGCGGAAGGTCTTGAAGCGCTCGTATCCGACCCCGGCCTTGCCAACTGGCAGGGGCCGTATCTCTCCTCGGCGAAGAGAAGCCCCGCCGAAGCGATCAAAGGTGACGCTTTCGGGATGGAATATATATACGATCTCAATCCCGTGACCGACCCTCCGGGTTCTGCCGATGTGCTCGTCGCGAGCGGCGGAGCCGACCTGACTCCCGGTGCCGGCCGGCTCAACCGCACCTGGGACCTCGAGTCGGATACAGACGACATCTTTACGGTGGTCAGCGCGGCGGCGATTGAAAGAACAAAGGAGAACGAGGCCCGCGAAGAACTGCAGATACTCTCTGCCGCCTGCAGTGAATATTACCGCGATAACTCTTCATTCCCGACCACCCTTTCCGAACTCTCCGGAGTCTATCTTGACTCGGGATTCGCTGGCGGCATCTTCGAGGACGCCTGGAAAGTCGGATACAGGACGATTCAATATGGCGGCGGTGGAGCGGTGACCCTGATGATCTACAGTTGCGGACCGGACAGGCGGGACGATTCAGGCGGCGGAGACGATCTTTCCCTCCTCACCAGCAGCATACCGCCCGGCAGGATAACGACGAGAAGTGAACTCGATATAGCACAAGCCGCTCTGACGCGCGACCCGGAATTCGATCTCACTGGAAGCTGGACAGGCGCGGCGGGAATACGGGCCAGGCTGGGCCTGGCTGAAGTGTTCGATCTTGATGGATGGGGAAACAGCTATCGGGTCAATATCGGTTCCCGGTTGATCTTTTCGTGCGGACCGGACGGCCGCGCCGCGACCGTATCGGATAACCTGCCGACAGGAGTGGGACAATGAGAAAAAGCCATGGTTACGGCCTTGACCTGAACACCGATGACTACACCCTCCTGAAGGTGAGTCCCGGGAAAGAGAAGAAATACAGGCTTGAATGGATAAAGGAGTTTTCCAGTATACCGGGAGGAGAATCTTCCAGGTTACCGGATGCTCCTGGCGGCAACCTTGTCCTGACACTCCCTGGCGCCGACGTCTCACTCATGACGGTCATGCTGCCGGAGATGAAAAGCCGGATGCTGGCGAACGCTCTGAAAGGATTGATAGCGAAGGAAAAAGGCGGGGGAATAGATGACTGGATCATCGATTACACGATAGCGGGGAAAAAAGGGACAGGTATCCAATCCGGCCAGAAAAAAAGGATCACCGCCGTAGGGGCTGCCAGGGAGACTATAGAAGGACAATTCGATAAAGCTGAAAAAATGGGGCTGGTCCCCATTGCGATGATGCCCGGATATCTTGCTCTCGAACAATTATTTCGCGTCAATGAGCCAGCGCTTTCTGAAGATGGCGGCTGGATCCTCGTATTCATGGGAAAGACTGAGCGATTCCTCTGCGCGGGAGACAGCGAGACTCTTCTGCTTGCCCGGATCCTTCCCGGAGATCTTTCCGGAGGTACCGAAGAAGAAGAATATATAGGTAAAATAGCTGTCGAGATCGAAAGATCGGCCTTCTTTGCCCGCCAGAAGGAAGACAGTGTCGAAATAAACAGGGTTATCATCTGCGGCGAACCCCGCAGCGCGGACAGCCTGGTCACCAGAATGGCCGAAACCGGCGGAATGGAAATAATCCGCTGGAAGCCTGAGGAACTTTTCGAGACTGATGGCCCGGGCAGGTGGGAAAATACCCTCTCCCTCGCTGCCGCCGCCGCGGTGATCGAGTCTCCTTCATACTCTTTGCTTCCAATGCGCGCAGTGGTCGGCAAAAATGACTTTCTTCGGCGCTACGCCATTGTGACGGTCTCGGCCCTTGCCGCGAGTGTCGCTCCGATTCTTTTTATCGGCGGAATATGGACTGCCGGAGTCCAGGAAGAGTTTCTCGCGCGGGCCGGGGGAGACATGGATTTTCTGACCGAGCGCGTCGACGCATCCGCCGAATCTTACCTTCATAACAGGGCTTTGAAAACCTGCTTGTCCAATATCGAGGGGATAGGAAGAGGACAATCGTGGCTGGCTGGAGTCATGAGGGAGATCGCTCTTGGCGCGCCGGACGCGATCACGTTCGAAAAGATGAAGATCGACAGAGATGCCGGGGAAAAATATCAGCTGATATTGAAAGGCAGAAGCGTAGCTTCCGATGGGGAACTCGCGCAACTTTCCTTCCTGCGCTTTCTTCAATCGCTTGATTCAAATCCCAGGCTTCAGAGGAAAAGAGAACCTTCCTGGCTGGAGATCTCCGGAATAGAAGAGGATGAGATCGTAAGATCCCGGGTAGCCTTCACCGTTGAATACTATATCCTGGAGGATAGAGAATGACTCTTCACCCCTCAATGAAGGGAATATTCCATGGCCGGAGACTTCTTGTTATATCAGTCGTCGTCTGGGTGATCGTCTTCTTCGCCGGGGCCATTCCCTCGACCAGAAGAAGCCTTGAGAACAGAAAAAAGATCGAGACAGCCTCGGAAAGGATCGAAGCGATGGCTTCCCTCTCATCGGCAGGCGGATGGTTCGAAGAAGTCGTAAGAAAAGTCGAACCTGGAATGATCGAAGAGTACGACCTGCTGTTTCCCGTAGAAAAGCAGAGGGAGCAGCTCTTTCTACAGATCGCTTCTCTCGCCCTTGAAAACGGGATCGATCCGTTTACGCTCAGAGAGATAGCGCTTATGGAAAACAATGACGGGGGATCTGTCGACGAGCTGGCCGATGATTCCGGAGACGAAGACATGATTATGCTTTTTGAAGCACTGGCGATCGACCTATCCGGCCTGCCTGATCCAAGTCTGCGCTCTTTCAGGCTGCGGATGTCGTTCGACTCGGAGTATTCCGCGATGGCCGGGTTCCTGTCGGGTCTTCGAACGATACCGAGGGCACTGACTCTTCACGATCTTGACATAGAACAGGGTCCGGAAGGAATAACAGTAATAATGGAGCTTGATTATTATGCCCGTAAACCTGATTGATCTGCGCGACCGAAAGGTCGTGATGACCGCGCTGGTGATAGCAGCCGGGATCATCGTCGTAAACTGGCGCATAGTCCAGCCGATGCTATCGAAAAAAACAGCCCTCGCGCGCCAGCAGGAAGAGGAAATGCTTCAACTCCCCGCTGACCTGGCAGAGATGGCCGGTTTCGCCGCGTCCAGGCTCGCTGCCGGTCGGCATGCCACCCCTGGCGGGGCTGGAGATGGAGATCTGCGCTTTCCCGCCGCATACAGGGATCCCTTCTCTCGAAGAGATGGTGAGCCCGGAGCGCGACCCGTTGGTGCCAAGGTCAATTCCTCGGGCCTTATCTGCACGGCGATCTCGATAAACGACAGCCTTCCCGTGGCGGTCTTGAACGGGATATCGCGGCGAACGGGGGATCGTTTCGACGGATACATTGTCAGGCATATCTCTCTTGAGGGAGTACAACTGACAAGCAACGGTAAAAATATCTTTGTTCCCGTCGCCAGAAAGGCGACGAGCGAAAAATATCTCCCGGTGATATCCGGGATAGACTGATCTGTGTCCGGAAAAACTGCCGGACTGATAAAAGACGGGTGAAACGCTGATCGAACGGGCTGGCAGCCACCGATCGCGTCAGCCTCAAAATGGAAGGAATCAGATGATGAAAGATCGATTTGTTCGCGCTGGAGCAGCTGCCATCTTTTTCTGCCTGTGCGTCTCTGGCGTTGTTTCGGCAGGGACGGCCCTCGCCGAAGGCCTGCCGGCCGCTGAAGCGGAATCAGTCAAAAGTCCGGCACCCCCCGGCATGGGAAAGATCACTCTGATAACCAATGGCTGGGTCGATATCAGGGATCTCCTCGCCTCTATCGCCGCTAGCGCCGGGCTCGGCCTTGAGGTCGCTCCGGACGTCGCGGAAAATGTCAACGTGCATCTCGTCGATGTCGCGATCGAAAAAGCTCTTGAAACCGTTCTCGGAAGGGCCGGCCTCGGCTACGAGATCATAGACGGAGTGCTTATAGTATATCGTGGAGGTATGCTGACAAGATCTTTCTTTTTCGATTATCCCGTTACCGAGAGAGAAGGCCGGGGCGCGCTGCTCGTGTCGGGGAACAGCAGCCAGAGCGAAAATAACACGGAAAATGAAAGCCATGTAACCAGCACAGCCGTTATGAAAGTATGGCCGCAGGTAATCAGCGCCATCAACATCCTAGTCTTCAATAATCCCGAAAACGGTGGAGCGGTGACCGGCGATTCATCGACGGAAGCTCTCAGTATAGCCGATGAGGAAGGCCGCATACTTGTCATAAACCCGATGGCCGGCCTTGTCCAGGTAACGGCGGAATGGCCACGCATCAAACAGGTCGAAGAGCTTATAGAAAACCTCGAAGTATCGCTCCAGCGGCAGGTGGCGATCGAGGTCAAGATCCTCGAGGTACTCTTCTGGGAATCAGACAGGACCGGAATAGACTGGACTACCATCACCGGCGGCGATGTCAATGCGTCGCTTGAATCGGCCGAAGGGCTTGCCAGCCCGGTTTTTTCCTTCATCGTCGGGACTGAGCGACTCTCAAGCCTTATGGAAGCGATCAGTGAACAGGGCAATGTAGAGGTGCTCAGCACTCCGAGGATCACCACGCTCAACAATCAGAAAGCTATAGTAAGGATCGTCACCGAAGAAGTCTTTTTTGTCGCGCAGGTCGAACCGGCCCTTGTGAGCGCCGGCACGGGGACAAACCCGGTCGTCGAATACAGGCCGGAAATGATCCCCGTCGGGATGGTACTCGACGTGACGCCGCAGATAGGGAATAACGGAGTAATCACCCTCAACGTTCATCCGACAATATCGAATATCGTAAGGGAGGAAGTCAGCCCGAACCAGGACAGGGCTCCTGTAATCTCCATCCGCGAACTCGATACGGTAGGCAGGGTGGCCGACGGTGAGACACTGGTGATCGCGGGCCTCCTGTCGGAAGGAGAAAGGATCGAGTCCTCTGGAATCCCACTTCTGAGGAGCATCCCTCTTCTGGGTTATTTCTTCAAACGTTCTTACAAGGAAAAGACCACTACAGAACTGGTAATGATGTTGACTCCGGTCATCCTGAGCGAGAGCGGCGCTACGGCCGGCGATGCGGGAAAGGGAGAGGAAGCACAAAATGAGTGAAATCAACGTCGAAGAACAGGCCACAACAACGAAAGATCCGCGGGAAGCCCTCTCTCGTATCGACAGGCTGCCAAGCCTCTCGAACATCGTGGGGGAATTCCTTGATATTTCCAAAAAAGAGATGATATCGGGAAGGGATATCCAGAAGGTGCTCTCGAAGGACCAGGCGCTGGTCAGCAGGCTTCTCAAGCTCGCCAACAGCAGTTTCTACGGCCGCTCCGGCACTATCACCTCCATAACCGACGCGATCGTCATGATAGGGCTGGACAATGTCAAGAAGATCGTCTACGCCGTATCAAGCGAAGGATTGATCCGCAGGGACTTCAAGGGATATCCTTATTCTGAAAAAGGTTTCTGGCTCCACTCGATGGGAGTAGGGACAGCTTGCAGGGTCCTTAACGAAAGGGTCGGAGAGGCAGGATTCAACGATGAACAGGCTTTCATCGCCGGCCTCGTCCATGACGCCGGAAAGCTGATAATCGATGATTTTCTTAAAGGGCGGACCGGCCTTGGCCCGATATCCCTCGACGAGGAACGCTCCGCCGCCGGTATCGATCACGCCGATCTTGGAAAACGAATCATGGAAAGATGGAGCATCCCGGAGATAATATCCGAATCTGTAAGATTCCATCATGACCCACTAGAGGGGGATGTGGTCAGACCCGATGCTCTTGTCGTCTCCCTGGCTGACAGGATCTGCAATTTCTGGAACGTGGGTATCCAGCCATTCATGGACCTCGGCGAAGAGATCTCATACGCAGATTATGCCGGTGAACTGGAAATCCTCCGGATCGCCGAATCAGATCTTGAGGGAATACTCTGGGAGATCCGGCAGAAACTGGCCAACCTTGAAGCCCTGTACGACAGCAACTGCTAGGATCATCAGCCGCCGCGCTGTTATGACCCGCTGAGCGAAAAGGAATAGCTGTACGCCATCGGGATATCTTCTCCGGAAGGGTCTATCCCTGACCCCGAATCAGTCCCTCCATCTTCAAAAGGCACCTCTATGAATATATACTGCGCTATGATCGCTGATTCGAGCAGTCCGTAAACGGGGTACGGAAAATCCCCCTCTTCAGTATCCCATACGCAATGGAGATTGAAATATACCGGCATGCTCATCGCCACTATCTGCATCTCTATCATATCTCCCGATACCACGCCGGAGGCGAAAACGGAAAATCCCGGAGCGCTCATCCCCTCTTCGCCGCAACGGTTGTGGATCGAAAGGGATATATTGTGAGTTCCCGAGCCCGTTCCAGTTACGACCCCTTCCTCGATCGTCAGGTTCACCGATATCGAGACATCGTCTGTGAAGGTAAAAAGAGGCTCGTCGCCTATATCATGGACGAAGGTGATGTCGAGATCCCCGCTCCAGTCGTTGTTTATTTCTATCTGCGCGGCCCCGTCAGGCGATTCGCTTCCACCGCAGTTTGTCGTGGAAGCCCTGACAGACTCGACTCCCTCGTCATCTCCGGCGGTGAATGTCGTAAAAGCGGTGCCCCCGGACGAAGTCGTAGCCGACGCGGGACTGACAGTGCCGAATCCTCCAAGTGATTCGAATGTCACCTCGTACCCCCGCATCGCCTCATCGTCGCAGGCGACCGTCGCCGTCACACGGCTCGTCTGCCCCGTCCCGATCGACGACGGATCGGCCGATACCTCGACTTCGGCCTGGCAGCATTCGAGAAAGACATGTATCTCGAGATTGTAATTCTTGTCGAGTACTCCCGCCTGCACGAATTCATACGCAACGAAGAAGACTACCTCGATCGCTGTCGAGCTTCCTTCCATATGATAGGGGATACCTTCGTAGACTGGACCATCGGGCAGATGGTGAACACTGTATGAAAGACCTATCCGAAGCCCTACGACTTCGTGGCAGTCTTCCCTGTACAGGCCCTTTCGCCCGATATCGGTCACATTCGCCTTGAACCAGGATACATAACCGGTAAAGGCCGCTTCAGCTGTAGATCCGTCTCCGAAGTTTTCATGAAAATCATCGAAGACGTCGGTCACGGCCGAAAAGATAGAGAAGTGCGTCGACTCGAAAGTCACGCTCATCCCGTCCGGCGCGACCGAGACGATCGATTCGAGCCTGCTCCATCCTTCTTCGGTGTCATCCCAGTACAGGACGGTCACTTTATCGGTCGGCTGCAGGGGTGGATCGACAGGAATTGTCATCGTGACAGGGATGGCGAAAACAGTCCCGTCGGGACCGAACTCGCCCCCTCCGAGCATCGGTAGGAAGATCTGGTTCTCTTCAGGCAGGTCCCCTTTTTCCTGCAGCGTGTTGACCGTGATCCTGGTTTCGGAGGCGAGCGCTCCGGCAGGGATGATCACCGACGCTCCTCCCGGATCAGTGACAGTCCCTCCTTCGGGACCGATCACCGTATCAACCGGCGTTGATGGTCCGCTGCTGTCTCCGCATCCATAGAACACTATCTGCGCGATCAGAAGAAGAAAAGTTACAACGAATAGGCCTTTTGTATTCCCGGCAGGATTTCTTCTTTTTTCTTTCATTACTGTACCTTCTTCCATCGATCGATCTGATTGATTTCCCTTTACTGTCTGACTGCCAAAACCCGATAATGACACGGGCTGAAGAGATTATCACCGGGCCTGCTGACTTTTTTCAAGCCCAAATCCTCAAAATCTCACCGATTGAAGGAATATTTTATCGCTTACAGATCCGACCGGCCTCTTCTCTGTTGACAAACGCGCGCAACAGCTTATCTTTTGTCACACTTTGGTGCCGCGTCCGGTCTCTGCCTGAAGGGCAGGATCGCCCGATCGGCGCACTGCCCTGTATCAGTGGCGGAATACTTGATCGCGGGAATATATCATGAGCTCGAAAGTTGAAAACAAGGATATCAGGAATATCGCAATTATCGCCCATGTCGATCACGGCAAGACGACGCTCGTCGACGCGATCTTCAGGCAGAGCGGGCTGCTTCACGAGAAGCAGGTGATGGACGAACGGATCATGGACAGCATGGATCTTGAACGCGAACGAGGCATAACGATAACCGCCAAAAATTGTTCCGTTTCCTGGAAAAAGGTAAAGATCAATATCCTCGATACTCCAGGGCACTCTGATTTCGGGGCGGAAGTAGAAAGAGCCCTCTCGATGGTCGACGGCGCCATTCTTCTCGTTGATGCTTCAGAGGGTCCTCTCCCGCAGACAAGGTTTGTCCTCAAAAAAACTCTCGAAGCTGACCTCAAAATCATAGTCGTGATAAACAAGATCGACCGTAAGGACGCCCGGCCGGCGATCGTCCTCAATGAGATATATGATCTCTTCATCGATCTCGGCGCCCGCGATGACCAGATCGATTTCCCTGTTTTTTACGCTATCGGCCGCGATGGGATCGCCAAAAGGACGCTTGAGGAAGAAACAGACAATATCCACCAGCTGCTCGATACTATCATCGACAAGATCCCTTCTCCATCGTTCGACCCGGAAGAACCGTTCCAGATGCTCGTATCCGATCTCGGCTACAGCGACTACCTCGGCCGCCTCGCCGTCGGAAAGATCATCAACGGGAAGGTAAGCTCTAACCAGTTGCTCGTATGTATTGATTCCAGCGGCGCGCAGATCCCTATCAAGGTGACAAAACTCCAGAAGTACGAAGGGATGACGTACAGGCCGGCCGAATCGGCAGATGCTGGCGATATCGTCGTCCTTGCCGGTATCGAGAATGTGAAGATAGGCGATACTGTCTGCACGAGAGAACACCCCAAGGCCCTTCCGCGGATCACGGTCGACGAACCTACGATCTCGATGCGTTTTACGATCAACAACTCTCCTTTCAGCGGCCAGGAAGGCCGCTTCGTCCAGTCCCCGAAGATCCGCGAACGCCTTTTCAGGGAGACGTTGATGAATGTAGCGATCCGGATGGAAGAGGACCGGGGGACAGACAGCTTCATAGTGAAAGGACGCGGGGAATTCCAGATGGCGATACTGATCGAAACGATGAGAAGGGAAGGATTTGAATTCTGCGTCGGGCGTCCTCATGTCATATACAAATATGAAAACGGAAAACGCCTTGAACCTGTGGAACGCCTTCTGGTCGATTGCGAACAGGATTATCTCGGCGTCGTGACCGAGAAACTTTCGCTGCGAAAAGCGAGGATGACAGACCTTGTCCATTCCGGTAGCGGCAGGGTCAGGGTCGAGTTCTCGGCGCCGTCGAGAGCCCTGATAGGATACCGTGACGAGTTTCTTACCGACACGAAGGGGACCGGCGTGATGAATTCGTATTTCGCCGGATACGAAGAGTACCGGGGAGACTTCACCACGCGCTTCACCGGCTCCCTCGTCGCTGACAGGCCTGGAAAGGCCGTAGCTTACGCTTTGTTCAATCTTGAAGCGCGTGGCAGACTCTTCGTCAGGCCGGGCGACCCAGGATACGAGGGAATGATCGTCGGAGAGCACAACCGCGATAACGATATCAATGTCAATCACGCCAAGGAAAAGAAACTGTCCAATATGAGAGCGGCGGGAAAGGATGACGCAGTGATCCTGACTCCGGTCAAACCTATAACAATCGAAAAAGCTATCAGTTTCATCCGCGACGACGAAATGGTCGAGATAACTCCGAAATCGATCCGTCTCAAGAAGACGGTCCTCTCTGCCCGGAGCAGAAAAATGATCAAACCCGGTTACCAGCCAGGATTATAACGATTCTTCCCTCTTCCGGCCACATCTGGCCCACCCTGGGAATATCCATTTCTTCTCGCCGCGGCATAGAAATAAAAACCCCGGGAACAGTACCCCGGGGCATCACGATATCATTCAATAATGGCACTTCCCCGATGGGAGTCGCCAGCTAGACCTTGCACTTGTCAGGACGCAGAGCGAGAAGGGCATCATACTGCTCCGGTGTCAGTATTGCCTGCAGGGCCGCGTCGAATTCATCCCTGAGGACTTGAGCTGCAAGAAGAGCCTCTTCTTTTGTGATCAAGCCGTCTTTGACCTGGGCTACCAGGTCTCTGATCCCTTCATGAAGGGCCTCAAGAGCCAGATAGACGTCGGCGGTCTGCGCGGAATCAGCACCGATCTCTGTGAGCCAGATCTCCCAGCGCACATATTTATCGGTCGCGTGAATCCTGTCCCTGATCCGGTCCCGGACTCGTCTCATCTCCTGAAGCAGATCATACTGCTCTGGAGTAAGGATAAGCTGAAGCTCCGCTTCAAAAGCTTCGCGAAGAATTACAGCCTCGGCGCGCGCTTCTTCGAAAGTGATCTCACCGGCGCGGACAAGGTCTCTTAGTTCTATTACAGCTGTCCTGAATTCGATATAGGCGCTCAGCAACGCTTCCTTCTGCGCGTCATCGAGGCCCAGTTTCTCGGCAAGACGGTCGATCCTCATACCTGGATCCTCGGGAGTGTACCCGTCTGTGGAGGTCAGGACCTGCTCGAACGGGTCTTCTGCGATCTTGGAAAGCTCTATATCCGAACTTTCAGGGGCTGTAGAAGTCGAATCCTGGCTGCACCCGATCATCGCGACCGAGGAAAGCAGGATTATGGCGAATGTCAGAATCGATCTGACCTGCAGTCGATGAATCCTCATTTTTAGTCTCCTTTCAGAATTCATGCAAATTTATATTTATACTACGCTGTCACAAGCAGGATAAAGCAACCTCTGTGCCCCGGTGGCCGGAGAATCGGGAACGGGTGTAATTGCCATTTATATAACGTGTTGCCTTTATCAAGCCTGGCAAGATGATGCTTTTTTAAGCGGGAAGCTGAACCGGTCCGGGCAGATCAGACCTGCCAACTGTACTATTAGGTACACTTTCTGCCGGGCCTGTCTGTAGATAGGAGTACTGATCTTCACTCAGTGTAGATACTCTTGATCCTTCCCCATCTATCGGCCAGGGCGTCGGTCTCCCCGGGAAGATTGATCGTATATACCCAGAGCTCGGCGAGGGTCTGCGTTGTCAGTGTGATCGTATAGGCGGAGAAAAAAATGTCCGCGAAACTACTGCCCGTGGTTATGATATTGCCTCCTCAGGCAAACCCAAGCCCGGTGAAGTGGAAATCAAAGACCTGTTCTTCAGTCGCCCCATCGGCTCTGATCGAAAAGGGTTTTACATTCATCATTATGGCAGCATTGTTTTATTGCGTCAATTATTGCTTTGCTCAAGCAATCAATCCCCGGCTTGAAACCTTTTACCGGACCTGATACAATCTTTTCTCGTCCGATGAAAAACAATTGATAGCCGGAGCAAGGCAATTACAATTGGGAGACGATCTCGGCGATCGATACCGCCGCGATCTCCTGGCTTCCTCCCCGGAGAAGGATAAAATGAAACTGGAACAGAGCTTCATGGACTTCATGCTTCACCACCAGGAAAACCACAAGAGAAGTTATAACTTTCTCGTTCTCCTTGAAGCTGTCCAGACGGCGGCGAAATATATTCAGTATTTCTACCAGACAGGTTCTCTCAAAAATGTAATGGGCGAAGCAGGGATCACAAACGTCCACGGCGAGTCTGTTATGGAGATGGACGATATTGCCAACGCTATTGTCCTGCATTATCTGCGGCGGTCCAACCAGGTGATCTGCGCCGTGACGGAAGAAGAAGCCGACCCGGTGCTCCTTAACGAGGATGGGGGCAGGTATTTCTTCTATTACGACCCGCTTGACGGATCGAGCAATATCAAGCATAACCTCCCCGTAGGTTTTATGTTCGCCGTCGCGAAGAGAAACTTGAGCGGTCCCGAGGACGGACATCTCAGAAAAGGATCTGAACTCCGCGCGGCCGGGATCTTTCTGATCCCCAATGGAGTCTTCACTCTTGCCCTTGCCGACTCGGGAGTCTTCCGGTTTCATCTCGACGAGACGATGACGTATGTCATTCCTGACAATTCCGAGCGCCTTGTTATCCCGGAAAATAAAAAAAGCTGGGAGCTGTCTTTCAATTCCGCCAATCGCAGCACCTTCTCTGATAAGATCCGGAACTGGATCGAGCAGAATGAGATTAAATATTCTTTCAGATATATGGGCTCGCTCGCCGGTGATTTCCACCGCCTTCTTTCTAACGGCGGAATGTTCTTGTATCCAGCGATCGTCAATCACCCCAGTCCGGCAAAAAACCGTCCCCGGGGAAAACTTCGACTTCTTTATGAAGCAAATGTAGCAGCTTTCATCGCGAAAGAGGCAGGTGGTTGCGCAATCGATGAGAACGGAAAGGAGATACTTGAAATAATCCCTGAGACCCCGCACCAACGCACGGCGTTATATGTCGGGTCGAAGCCCCTTATCGAAAGCATCAGGAAACAAATGCTTTAATGGAAATATTATCCCCGTTCCACTGATCAGGGGGCGGTAACTGTTGATTGTTGATCTTAATTTTCCCCAAAAGGAGGAAAGATAATGAAAAAATCTCTGGTCTGTTTGCCTGTTCTGCTATCTGTACTATTTCTTGCCGTCGTTCTGTCACCATCTGGCGCTTCAGCCGAAAAGCATGAAAAACTCTACGGGGAGCTCAAGGATATAAAGGGGTGGAAAGGGGAAGAACCCGAGGGGATGGCGATGGATATGCCGGGAATGAAAATGGTCCAGGCGATGCGGATTTACAAGAAGGACAAAGTCGAGATCAGCGCGATGATCATGATCGGTAACGCCGCCTCGGCGGCAGCTTCGATGCAACAGCACGGGGAGGCAAAGTTCGAATCCTCCGACGCGAAGGCGGAGACGAAAGAGATCGACGGATTCACTGTTCATATTATTTATGACAAGAAAGACCGCTCGGGAGGGATAACCGTCCTTCTCAACCCGACCGAGACCGAGACTTCCGTTTTTGTTCTCTCTTTTGAGGACCTTGACGAAAAAGAAGCGCTTGCGCTCGCCAGGTCATTCGACTGGAAAAGCATGAAAAAAACGACCGGATCACTCGATTGACCCCGGCCGTCAGGGCGGAAACCTGTTAGAACTTTGTTCCGTCCCTTATGACAGATCCTTTCGCGAGAACGATGATCCCGTCGCGGACATATATGTTTCCTTCGGGATCGTCGTATTTCCGGAGTCTCTTTCTGTTTTCCAGGACAACATTCTTTCCTATATGGACGTTTGTATCAATTATCGCTTTTTTTATTACGGCGTTCGGTCCGATCCCGAGTGGCGGCACTCCCGGCACTCGGTCTTTATCTGAATCGTAGTAGTCGGCGCCGAGGATTATTGAGTTTTCGATCTTTGCGCCCTTGCCGATCATCGACCTGATCCCTATTATCGAATGTCTTATACTTGCCCTGTCGATGATGCATCCCGCGTTCAGGATCGACTTTTCAACCACCCCTCTGTTGACCCGCGATCCGGGAAGGAATCTCGGATGCGTGTAGAGATGAAAATCGACGTCGAAGATATTGAATTCCGGATCCTTCGAGAGAAGCTTCATGTGCGCGTCGTAAAAAGACCTGATCGTACCGATATCCTCCCAGTATCCTTCGTGAGGAAAGGCGCTGACCCTGCGTTCCTTAAGAGCTCTCGGTATTACCTGTTTCGCGAAATCAATGATCTCCGGATCGAGATCGAGCGCCTCTCTGAGCCGATCGGTCTTGAAGAGGTATATCCCCATCGAACCGAGGTACGGATGTTTTTTTGCCTGCGTCGGGCTCAACCCAAGCGCCCTTGTATCGGTCCTTATATCGCGCAGCGCTTTACCTTTCGGTTTTTCCCTGAATTCTGTTATCCACCCCTCGGCGTCCGCCTGTAATATCCCGAATCCTTTGGCTTTTGCCGCCGTCACCGGTTTCACGGCGATACTTATATCGGCGCCCATCTTTCGATGATGCCTGATGAATCCGGTGTAATCCATCCTGTACAGGTGGTCTCCCGAAAGGATGAGGACATCTTCGCTCTGCCGGTCGGTCAGATGAGGCATCGCCTGCCTCACCGCGTCTGCTGTTCCCTGAAACCAGGCAGACGAGGCAAGGGTCTGTTCTGCGGCGAGTATTTCGACGAACCCCTTGCTGAAGTTGTCGAAACGGTACGTCCTCGATATATGCTGGTTCAACGAAGCGGAATTGAACTGGGTTAGGACGTAGATCCTGTCTATTCCGGAATTGATGCAGTTACTTACCGGGACATCTATCAGCCTGTAGTTCCCGGCAAGCGGAACGGCCGGTTTCGACCTGTTTCTTGTAAGCGGGTAGAGTCTTGTCCCTCTTCCTCCTCCAAGTACTACTGCTGTTATATCACCCATTGTATCTTTCCGTGAACCAGCTGCGCCAGATCAAAGCAACCCGGCGCAGCTGGCAACTGCGTTCCTGCCCGAAAGACGGCTTTCAAGGCGGGCTGTTACTTGCCGAGTTCGATCTCGTTTACCGTTCCAAAATCTGAAAGAGGCCTGTCGAACTGTCCCTTGTCTCCGACAACGAGAATCGTCAGCCTGTCAAGATGGAGATACTTTTCAGCGGCTTTCCTTATATCCTCGACCGTAAGGGAAGCATAAGTCTCCATATCCTTTTCGGGAGTATCGAGCGGTCTCCCCTGGAATTTGAGGTTGACCAGCCTTCGGACGAGCCCCGACTTGGAATCGTAATCAAAGACCTTGCTGTTGAGGAACGAATCGACCGCTTTTTTAAGCTCTTCCTGCGTCGGCCCTTCAGTCTTCATTCTTTTTATCTGTTCTATGATGATCGTCATCGCCCGGCTGTACTCTCCCGCCGAGGTCTGGGCCGAAGCGGCGAAGGTGCCCAGGGCAAAGGGATCGCTGCTGAAACGCGACCGGGCTGAATAGGCTAGCCCTTTCTTTTCCCTTACTTCCTCCGTTATCCACGAAGTGAACGAACCGCCTCCGAGGATAAAATTCATTATTGTCACCGCGCAGCGGTCCGGGTTGTTCGAATTTATCCCGAGATGGCCGATACTCATGTATGCCTGGTTAATATCCTTATAGATATAGTTATAATTCTCCGTCTCTTTGATATCGACTGCGGGCACTTTCGGAACGACGACTTCCTTCGGTTCCCAACCTCCAAGCACCGCGGCAAGTTCAGCCTCCATCTCGCTTTTCGTGACATCTCCGCTTATCCCTATCAGGGCATTATCAGGATGGAAATAGCTGTCGTGGAATTCGACCAGATCCTCTCGGCTGACAGAGGAGACACTCTCCTCGGTCGTTTCCCAGCCGTACGGATGGTCTCTGTACAGCAACCTGTTGAATTCGCGTCGAACGATGTCGCTCGGCTGGTCGTTCTTCCTCCTGATCTCCTCGAGCATATCTGCTTTTCTCTTTTCAAGCTTGTCCTGGGGAAAAAGAGGGTTGAGCAGAAGATCCGCCATTATCGGGAGGACCTCTTTCATATCTTTCTTGAGGCAGCTGACGAAGACCATCGTGCTCAGATCATCGCCAAAGACTTCAACTGTGGCCGGGAGAAATTCCAGTTCATCATTAAGCTTGTCCGCCGGCCAGTTCTCGCTTCCACCATTCCTCAGGACCCATTGCGCTATATCATTTAGACCGTACTTTTCCTTCCCGGGGAAATAAGTCTTCAGCAGGATCACTATGTTTACCATCGGTATCTCGTGGTCCTCGATCATGAACCCCTTGATCCCGTTGTCGAGGGCTATATCAAGGACTTCGGGAGTCTTGACCTCAAGCGGAGGATATTTCAATTTGCTCGGATGTTTTCTCCCGGCAGGCAGAGGGGACGCGAACGAGATCGTAAGCATCACCGCAAGGAGCGATATGACAATTTTTCTATTCATTTTAGATCTCCTTTTCTTCCATTATTCCTTCTTGTCGAAGAAACCTGCGGCTTTTGCCCTTTCCATCAGTTCCTTAGCGTATTCCATGGCTTCCGCTTCCGACCTCATGCTCTGGAATTTCTGCACGATCTCCATCATCTCATCCTGCGGAAGAGACATGATATAGGCCCTTAATTTCTGCTCGTCGAATTTTTCCTCTTCCCCCGTTTCCCCCGCGTCCTCTTTCTCGACCTGAACCCGCCACGCAACGGTACGGTTTTTCTTTGTAAGATACTTTTCGGCGACACGCATCACGTCGTCGGCAGTCACTTTCTTTATCATCTCGATCTGCCTGAACATCGCCTTGTAATCTCCCCTGTAGATCTCTCCGATCAGCACCGTGAAGGCAATCCCGAGGTTGGATCCCAGCTGCTGGATCATCTGGGAATCGATCTGGTTTTTTATCCTCTGGAGTTCCCGGTCAGTCACCGGTTCGGTCTTGAGTTTTTCTATCTCTTCAAATATCGCCTCTTCGACCTCTTCGAGCGTGTGAGGATGCCGCGGTTCGGCTGAGAAGATCAGAAGATTGTCATAGCGTTCTCCCGGCCCGGTGTAGACTGCCGGAGGCTCCGCGGTAAGCTGCTTTTCTTCGTATATAGATTTATACAGCCTCGAGGTACGTCCGCCGGCGAGAATATTGTTCATCACTTCGAAGACGACTGCCTCGGGATCGGGATAGAGAGGTTTATGATATCCTATCATAAGTTTCGGATTGGCGTCATGCTCGATGACGAGCCTTCTTTCACCCTGCTGCTCGGGTTCGCGCGTCTCGAGAGGAGCGGGGTCGCTCTGGGCCGCGATCGGACCGAAATATTTCGTTGCCATCTTTTTCACCATAGCCAGTTCGATATCACCGACCACGACGGCTGTCGCGTTGTTCGGAGCGTAAAAGATCTGATGATATCGCATAAGCTCCTTGCGGTCGGTAGTTCTCAGGTCGCTCATCCATCCCAGCACCGGCCACTTGTACGGACAGGCGGTGAACGCCACGGAGTTGAACGCTTCGTCTAGTACGTCGTCAGGATCGTTCTCTGCCAGGCGCCTTTCCTCCATAACGACATCGCGCTCTGTCCAGAACTCCCTGAATACCGGTTCATCCATCCTGTCAGATTCAAGGGTCATCCATAATTCCAGCCTGTTCGCGGGAAGGTACACGAAATAGACTGTAAAATCGTTCGATGTCCCGGCATTGAGCATCCGAGACCCGTTGTTCATGTATGATTCCCAGAGTTCATTGTTGACTATGTATTTTCCCCTCTGCTCGTCTATCAGCCTGACGATCTCCCCCCAGGCCTCCTCGTATTCAAGGTAAAGCCGCAGATAGTCGGTCCCGTCCTGCTCAAGAAGGTATTTTCTTGAGACCATCTCTTCCGGCATCTCTTCAAGGGCCCTTATCTTCTCGATGAGAAGCCTGTTCTGCCTGTACTTGTCAGTACCGACTTCCGCCTGTTCCTCTTCGCTGAACCCCGAGATGACAGTTTTGCTGAAATCCTTGAAAGCCTCGAACCGCCACTCCTCTATCCTGCTTCGCAGTTCTATCGTTTTTTCTCCAAGCTCATCGGTTTTTTCGATATATGGGATCTCTTTTTTATAGTTTGTCGTTCCGATATTTTTTGATCCCTTGAACATCATATGCTCAAGAAGATGCGATATCCCGGTAACGTTCGGCCATTCGTTCGCCGATCCCACGTTGAACACGATGGCACAGAAGGCGACCGGGGCCTCGTGCCGTTCGACGACAAGAAATTTCATGCCGTTATCAAGCTCGAATTCATTT
Source organism: Candidatus Krumholzibacteriota bacterium (assembly GCA_016932415.1). Classification (NCBI taxonomy): domain Bacteria; phylum Candidatus Krumholzibacteriota; species Candidatus Krumholzibacteriota bacterium. Next base: position 13,626 of record JAFGCX010000017.1, on the reverse strand, counting down.
ACCTTTTCTTCAAGAGTCCCTTCTGCAAGCGCCGGCTGGACCAGAATAGCCAGCAGAAGTGAAAGCGCCGTAAAGAAAAGGGCGCTGCACTTTCTGTTCATCCTTCCTCCTTCCCGGAAGTCGATCATTGTCACCTGGTTACTCGTCTCTGTCAGAAGGCCCCGGGAGCCTGTCCCGGACGGCCGAAAGATGATTTTATCAGCCTCTCTCCACCGGTTCAAGGAAAATGAATAATGGAACTGCTCGTGGTTGTCGTTGTACAACTTTTATCTGTCTTGATAAGTAACAGCCGCTGTGGTAATTTACACGAACTAAAAAGAAGCGGCTGAGGCCGCCATCAAGCATATCCGGATCCGTCTTATGAAGGGATGACAGGCAAAATGAAAAAACCAGTCACGAGAATATCTTTTATTATTTTGTTATTTATCCTCTATGCTTCCGCTCTGTCCGCCCAGACCGGGAGCCTCCCCGGCATCGATCGACCTTACTGGCAACAGAGATCGGATTATATTATCAAGTGCCGCCTCGATACGGAAAGGCACACCCTCACCGGAACGCAGGAGATAAAGTATAAGAATAATTCTCCCGACACCCTTTCAGAGATATACCTTCACCTCTATCCGAACGCCTACAGGGAGAGGGATTCCGAACTTTTAAAGGATTTTCTCGCCGGCGTCTGGTTCCAGTTTGTCGGACTCCCCGGAAAAAACAGGGGATTCCTCGATATCGACACCCTGACTATAGACGGACGCGCCGCGCTTTTCACCGTCGACGGGACGATCCTCAGGGCCGGGCTTGCGCGCCCTCTCCTTCCTGGAGCTGAAGTGGCGATGACCCTCGCCTTTACCGAAAAAATACGAAAACGCCTCGGGAGGGCGGGATATGTCGGCGACCATTACGATATGGGGCAGTGGTACCCGAAAATGGTCGTATACGACAACGAAGGATGGCACCCCGACCAGTTTCGAATGGGAGAATTCTATGGAGAATTCGGCAGATACGATGTCCATATTACCCTGCCGGAAAGATATGTCGTGGCGGCTACCGGGGTCCCTGTCTCCGGCGACCCTGGCTGGGGGAAAAACAAAAAGGGAGAAAAAAGCTCTTCAGATGGCGGCAGATCCGATAAAACCGGGGAAAAGATGAAGACCGTCGTTTTCCGCGCCGAGAACGTCCATGATTTCGCGTGGTGCGCCGATCCTGATTATATAGTCGAGAGCGCCGAACGCGACGGTTACAGCGTGATGAGTTTCTACAGGCCATGGAACACCTCCTGGGCCGATTCAGCTCTCGCCCGCGGAGTAAGGGCGGTCGAATGGCTCGATAGATTCGCCGGGCCTTACGGTTATCCCCAGATAAGTATAGTCGATGCCAATTCGAGTGGCGGGATGGAATACCCGATGCTCGTCATGAATGGATCGGCAAGGGAAGGTCTGATATTCCACGAGCTTGGACACAGCTGGTTCTACGGGATGCTCGCCAATAACGAACGCGACGAAGCCTGGATGGATGAAGGCCTGACGCAGTACCAGAAGTTCCTCTACAATGAACTGACTTACGGCCCTTATGGAAAGCCTGACGGAAAGGGGTCTTTCTCTTTCCTTGCTCCAAGGAAGACTCTGTGGGAATCGCTTTCAGACGAGGTGATCGGGTATCACCGGTCCGGTTTCGCCGAACGTGTCGCCACACCGCACCATGAATTCAGAAGTTCAGGCAGGACGATGGTATATATAAAAAGCGCCCTTTTTATCCGCGCGCTGCGTTACTACGTCGGTGACGAAGACTTCTGGAAGATACTGCACACCTATTTCGAGCGCTGGAAATTCAAACATGTAGACGAAGAGGTGTTTCTTTCGATATGCGAAGAGATATCTGGAAAAGACCTTGGTGAGTTTTTCAGGCAGTGGCTTCATACGACGAAAGATTGCGATTATGCCGTCGATCGCTTCGACGTTGAAAAATCCTCGGACGACTGGGTCGCCGACGTAAGGGTAAAACGCAAGGGCGAGATGATCATGCCGCTCAAGCTCGCTTTCCGGCTGAAAAACGGCAATACGGTATCCGAATGGATCGATGGATTCCCCAGAGAGCATGAAAAATCCTTCACTTTTCCCGTCGAACCTGTCTCGCTCTCCATCAACCCTGAGAATGAGATCCTCGACATATACCAACTCGATAATTTTTCGCCCCGCAGGCGAGCTCTCGTCCTCGACAACCCTTTCAGTGGATACTACCCATCTGACGCCTATCAGCTGCGTCTTCTGCCCCTGGGCTACTATAACGATATCGATGGCGGAAAGGCCGGGTTGAGGATACGCGGCAGTTATGACGGGACCTACAGGAATTTCACCCTTCAGGGCCTTTACGGATTTGAAAGCGAGACGATCGATTTCTATGGAGCTTTCGAGTCTCCGCTGGGATATTTCGGACGTGAGGCGAGCTGGTCATTCGACGCCTACAACCGGGAAGGCAGGCAGGGGGGATCACTCGCGATAGACAAGATAAGGAGAAAGCACCTATCCGAACCACTGGCGAAACAATACACGGTGAAACTTACTTACCAGGAAATGAAAGACCCGGAATATATCATCCCTGGCAGCTACGAAGAAGGAAAGAACCTGAAAGCTTCACTGTTCATAGCCAGTTATCCCCGCACCGATATTCTTGATTCCTCGGTCCTGCTCGGGCTTGAGCGTTCGACCTGGGGAAGCGAACACAACTATGAGAAGCTCTCCTTCGATCTTCGGATCTGGCCTTCGATATACTGGCCCGCGCCTTTCCTTCCGAAGCTTCGCTTCTTTTACGGCCGTGCTACCATAGACCCACCGGTGCAGGAACTTTTCAATCTGGCCGGCGCCGGCAGCATCGACAAGGATGATTACTTCTGGCTTCGGAGCCGTGGCGCTTTCTGGAAGGACAATTACGGAAACTTCCACGTGCCTGGAGACGGGAACCTCCGCGGATACTACAACGGCGATTTCGGATTCAAATCGATATTCACCTCCAATTTCGAGCTCGAGATGCCGCTGCCACTTCCTCTCGGTCCGGCCCTTCGGAAAAAAGCGGGAGCCAGCTTCTGCCTCTTTCACGACTGGGGAAAGATCCTCGGAGGAGACAGGATGAGGTCCATACCGGATCCTTTTGCCAGCGAGATAGGTTCAGACCTTTTTGATGGCATACTCCAGGACTTCGGCGTGGGAGTGAAGGTGTGGAAACTGAGGGCTGAATTTCCGATCTATCTGAGCGATCCTGTACTCGCGGGGGATGAGGAAAAATGGGAATTTCGCTGGACGATCGGATTCAACAGCCTTTTCTAGGACTGTAGCCTTCTATTTCAACAGGACGATCTTCTTTGTCGTGTCTTTAGTCCCCGCTTCGATCCTGCAGAAATAGACCCCTGACGATACGACGGAACCGTCTTCCGACCGGCCGTCCCATTCGACTGTATAACTTCCCGGTTCGCGTGTCTTCTCCTCGACCACCCTGACCAGGTGACCGTTACTGTCGAAGATCGTGATCCTCACTTTCCCGGCCTGGGTAAGCGAATAGGAAATAGTCGTGGTCTCGGAAAAGGGATTGGGATAGTTCTGTCTGACCGTGTTCCCCAGAGAAATATCAAATCCGCCGCTGCGGTCGCTACCCCTTATCCCGTCTCCCAGAAAAGAGATGATCTCTATCGAAGCGTCCTCAACGTAAAGTTCGGGAACTTCCCAGACATAGAGATTCGTGCCGGTAAGCCCTGTCGCCAGGACCGTCTGCACCGGCGACATGTCGTTGTACTCAAGGATGATCCTCACCGAATCTGGTTCTACGTTGCCGGTAGTCCATTCTATATTGACGAGGTCTCCTATATTGAGAGTCTCTCCTCCGCTCGGATACACTATCTCGACGATGGGATGATACGATATCTGCGTCGCGTACCAGCCGATCCAGCTGACGCCGTACTTGATGTAGAAAAATCCGTCTATCCCCCAGCCGGTACCCCAGCTGTTTTTGCATATCCAGGCGCCGCTCCCGCCGCAGGCGGTATCGTCCCATCCGACGATAAGCACGGCATGGTCGGGTTCATGAAGATTGTCGTCATAATCGTAACATCCGCCGTCATATGCGTCGAAAAGGGCGTGAGTCCTGACCGCTGAATATACAGGTCCAGACAGAAGAGCTTCCTTGATAGAGGCGATATCGTTGTTCACCGCCATCCCGGCGCTGATCAGCGCGACGCTGAGACAGGCATCCTGACCGCAGGTATTGCCGTCGGTCGCCGTATATGGGATGCATGATTCCAGGACAGCTCCGTTCGTTCGCAGAAGATGATACGCCGCTTGCGTATTCCCTCCGCCACAGTCGCTGCCATAGATATTGCAGTCTATAACGTGCTGCTCGGAAAGATCGAAAACCACTCCGTCGTTGATGATTATATGCGATTCCAGCTGCCCTATCGAGGCGAAGGCCCAGCATGAACCGCATGGGCCCTGGTTGCGGACACCGGTTACGTACCCTCCCGAGCGCCAGTCGAAAACAGGGTCGTCGATATCAGCGCCCGATGTCCTGAACTTCGGCAGGGATTTCCACATCTCTGCGGAAGGAGGAATAAACCCCCGCATCAGGCTTCTTTCTTCCGGAGACAGCCGCATTACCGATGTGTTGCCTACGCTGAAACCGTATCCACCCTGATCCACGATCCGGGTCAGGGCCTCGAGCTCTTCTTCCACGCCTGAGGCATAAAGGTTCATTGAAGAGGCTGCCATCAGCGCTGCAGCAAGCAAAATAGTCCGATACATCTTGACCTCGCATACAGGGGCGGGTTTAAAGTGCCGGAGTCCGTGCTTCCAATATAGCAGAAAAACCCTCTTATGGAAAGGGGTCTGAGCTGTTTTGCCGCTATCTCTTCATACCGGTTCTCCCAGCTTCGACAGTCTAAAAACTGCCACCGATGGCGACACCTGGAAGAACTAAAAAAAGCCCCTCCGAATCGGTGTCAAAGATCACATTGATCGTCGGCCGCACCCAGAGCCCACTGTCCGACTGGTACTGGTATCCGATAGACCCTGTAAAGAGAGCTGCCGATTCGGTCTCATCCCAGTTCGAAGCCGCCGCGATCAGCGTCCCGCCCGACAGATACAGGCTGTGCATATCACCGACCGGATTGAGTGAGATATAGATGGGGAAAAGTCCGACGAAGCCGTCGCTGACGCCGATACCCATTACTCCTGCCCCGATGCCGAAGGTGTTTGTGAGATACCTTTCAACCCCCATACTGTAAAATATGGCCTTTCCACCAAGTTCGCCGTAGACGAGCGTCGGCTTTCTCTCGCGGATTCCTTCTCCATTTACTCCGGAAGCCGCCGCGAGAATGATTACGAGCAGGGACAGGGCGATAAGACGTCGCATAAAACTCCTCCTTCTGGGCCAGTTGTCGTTACACTCATCAGACTCGCCACAGCCTAGTATATTCTGACCAAAAGAGCAAAGAAATATTTCAGGGAATAAAATAACCTGGGATTGAGGCCAGACCGTAAGAATACTCCGGCGGGACGTGCCTTTAATAACTAGATGTCGAAATTATTCCTTATCCTGGGATCGAGATCATCGAAAGAATGAAGCCATTCTATCCTTTCTTTTCTGATCCTCTCCTTCAGCTCGATCAGTTCCGGCGGAGTGTAAAACCTGTTTTCGTCGAATCTCGACATATCGATTCCGGGAAGGGAGACGGGGACCTCATATCCCCAGTAATCATCCCTCTTCCATTCGACCGCGCCCCTGGAAATTTCCCTGATACATGCCGCTGAATCCTGTATCCTTATCTTTTCACCCAGGAGCCTGTCGATCCTGACGAGATCATGATCTGAGGCGTCAGCATCGCCTCTTTCGATCTTTTCAACGATCTCCTCAAGTTCTGCCTTTGATCTGTATCTTCTGTTGTCCTTTTCTACCTCGAACCTGACCTGGTCGATCGTGAAACGGGCCTCGGCCCCGTCGACAAGAGAACGCTTCACCACCTTTCCCTTTTCCCCGTGGGGTCTCCCTGAAAGGTAGTCAGTCAGAGCCTCCATCCCTTCCGGCGAATCGAGCGTCCCCGCCATACTCTCGACTGTCCGCCCGCCGAAACCGCCCGTGTTGAGCAGAAAGGCCTGGATATTCCTGTTACTTTCAAGAATATCGAGGAATATATTCCCTTCTTTTCCCTTTGATCCCACGATAAAAGGATTTGTTCCCACCTCGAGGACCGATTCTCCCGCTCTCGCCGGATCGGCTGCCGAGGTAAGTATCGATTCACCGAGCATGAAAGTGGCGGCGGCCTGTTCGGTATCGAGTCTCATAACGGGAGGAATGACTGTTTCTCTTCTCGTTATAAAGAAGATCATGTCGACCCGGTCGAGATCAATCCTCTCGTCGGTAAAATCAAGTTCCTTTCTGATCACGATCCCTCGCCCGTTAAGGCACCTGCCTCCCTGAACATGAGGGTGGTCGTACCTGAAAAAATCAGGCCTGAGTGTCCCGGGCTCGATATAGACATTCTCAAGCACCGCCCGGGGGCTCGTCGCCCCCGCATAGAGGAGTGGCTGCCCTTCAGCCTCAAGTCCCTCCGTCTTGATATAGGCGTTATCCTCGGTGCCATACGCCTTCGCGTCTTTTCCCAGGACGAAGAAATCATCCTGGCGGATGATCACGTGTTCTCCATTTTCCGCGTCGAGCCAGAAATGGTGGACGGAGAGAGTCGTCTTTCCTGTTCCGCTGAGGCCGAAGAAGAGAGCACCCTTCTCTTTCACTTTCCCGGTATCTTTTTCTACCACACCTATGACTTTCCCCCCGGCATGCACGCCCAGTCCTCCCCCTTTTCCCTCGAGGAAAGACAGTTTTTCACTGTACATCGCCATTCGCAGATGGCCTTTCTTGACCTCGCCGAAGTAATCGCTTCCGAGAGCGAATGTGATCCTGTTTACCGCGTCGACGAGAATGGCTACCGGAGGGAGGCCTTTTGTCCTCGCGTATTCCTCCCATTCCGGAATAAGGACTTCCACCTGCCCCGGGCCATCGCCTTTTTCGTCGGCACTCTGGTCGAAGATCAGCCTGTCCCACATGACGAGCATCCTCGCGTAATCCGGTGTCACTATGGTTCTGCAGAGGTGGGAATGATCGCGGTGAAGCCCCATCTTCTTGTCCATAAGAAGAAGTTCTCCCCCGCCGGCAAGGTGATCTTCGAGAAATTTTACCGCGGCGAGGATGATCTCTTTTTGTCTTTCATCCGGATCGGCGAAAAATATCTCCGTCTGTGCCGCCGATCTGCTTGTTTTCCTTGTTATAAAAGAAGGAGATCCGTGAATGTTGAGTACATCTTCGGTTTTTCTTCCCCGCAGAGTAACTTTGTCGTGAAGTGAAAGCCGGTAGATCTTTTCCCTATCGCTGACAAGCAGCCCTTTATTTTCAGCAAGGGTGGTGATCCTGCTGACGATATCTTTTAAAAATGTCTTTGAGCTGGAGCCTTTCAAAACTCCTCCTTTGAAGAGATGTGGTGCCTTTGCGGCCGGGAGAAGTATTCGTTCATACGCCGCCGGGATCGTTCGATCATCTTATTACCGCGCAGTGGCAGATCTATACTTTCAACTGCCTTACGGTATCAATAACAGTGCCATCACGATATTCTATCAGCGCGACGATCCTCTCTTCAAACTGAGGTTTTTCCGGTTCTCCTGCGATATCTATCGCCATCTTTCTCAGCTCGGCTATCGATCTCATCGGAATTCGCGTCCCTTTGAGCCTTTCGAGAAGGTCTTTTCTGGCGGGATTTACCGCTATCCCCTGTTCGGTGACCAGGACATCGACAGTCTCTCCCGGCGCGGTGACGGTCGTCACCTTTTCTACTATCGTTGACAACCTGCCTCTCAGCAGGGGCGCCGTTATTATCGTGCAGTACGCGTCGCATACGTCGGTGAATCCGCCGATCCCGTGCAGAAGCCATCCATCGGAGTGGGTATTTACATTGACGTTGAAATCAAGATCGATCTCAGTAGCTCCGAGGACCGCCGCCCTGACCCGCGTAGCGAAATTGCCCTTCTCGTGATAACAGTATGAAGTAAACGGGTCCGTCTCCACATGCCGGGGGTTTTCCCTGAGAGACCTTATCCCGACTCCATCGAAACACTGGCCGTCGAGAATATATTGGACAAGCCCCTCCTCGAGCATATCGACGAGGAATTTATTCGACCCTCCCCTGGCGAAATCGGCCTTTGCTCCTCGTTCCCTGAGCATATCCCCGAGATATTTGATAAAAGCGAGGGATATCCCTCCAGCTCCCGCCTGGAATGAGAATTCCGGCTCTTCGATAAGACCCATATCGCTGACAAGCTGCGCCGCGTATTTCGCTATAAGTAACCTGGTCGGGCTCTTGGTTATCATCGTAGTGCCGGAGACTATCTGTCCAGGGTCTCCGAGTTTTTCCACGACCGCGATATGATCGACATTCCCGCCCCTGATTATCCATGGATGATTCGGAAATGGCACAAGATTGTCAGTCAGTACGACTACCCTGTCGGCGTACTGTGAATCGGCGAGAGCGTAACTCATCACTCCGCAAGCGGACGGGCCAGTCCTGCCATTGCAGTTTCCGAACGAATCTGCCGCGGGAGCGGCGATAAAGGCCACATCTATATGAAGGTCGCCATCCTGGATCGCCCTGTATCTTCCGCCATGAGAACGAAGTATCGAGGTTTTGCTCATCTTTCCGAGAGAACAGGCCCTCCCGACCGGCCCGTTCATCGATCCCTCGACATGCGTGATGACACCATTCTCTATATGTCTTATCAGCGGTTCGTGCACGGGGAAAAGGGCCGAGGGGGCTATGGTCAATCCTTTAAGCCCTTTTTCGGCGAGCTTGTCGATAACCATGTTCACTACATGATCACCGTTTCGCAGGTGGTGGTGGAACGAGACCGTCATCCCGTCCTTTATCTCGCATGCTTCTATCGCTTCATCAAGGGATTTTCTAACCTTATTTTCATAATCGACGACCGCCCTTATCGGAGGGGAGGCTTTTCTTCCGCCGCCATGATCAGCATGCGCTCCATTGAAAGGTCTCAATATTCGGCCATCGATCTCCTCTGGAATCATTCTTCCAAGAGCGTTCCGGACCATCTTCACGATCCATCCCCCTGACTAAGGTTTAATCACCCAACTCTATATTCATACCACCGGTGGATCATCATCGAGCAGGCCAAGCGCGCCGGCAAGCCTCAGGATCTTTCTCGCCCTGATCTCTATCGGCGCGTCCACCATCTTGCTTCCGATCGAAGCGACTCCGCTTCCCTTTTCTCTGGCCGATTCTATCGCCGCGACGACTTTCCTCGCGTATTCTATACGTTCTTTCGTCGGCGTAAAGACCCTGTGGACTGGATCTATCTGTGACGGATGTATCACGCCCTTGCCCTCGAATCCGATAGCCATCGCTTCCTCTGTACTTTTTACCAGCCCTTCTTCATCCTTGAAATCGGAGAATACCGTATCTATAGCCTGTACCCTGGCCGCCTTGGCGCCAAGGACGAGCAAAGACCTCGCGACAAAGGTCTCGGCCCCTTCCCTTGTCCTCTCGACACCGATGTCGGCAGTGAAATCCTCCGCCCCGAAACAGAGCGCGACATTCCTGTCGCTTGCTGAAGCGATCTCAAAAGCGTTCAGGATCCCTTTTGCCGTCTCGATAAGCGGCATCAGCAGGGTCTTTTCCTTTATACCGTTTTCCTGCTCTATCCTGTCGATGATCGCCGCCACGTCTGCGACATCGGAAGCTGTCTCGCATTTGGGGATAAGGATCGTATCGGGCCTTACCGGCACTATCATCTCAAGGTCTTCCCTGCTGTACGGTGTTGAAAGGGGATTGATCCTCACGATCCGTTCGGCGGCGCCGAAATCAATCGTGTGAAGGGTATTGCGAACAAGGATCCTTGCAGAATCTTTCTCGATGGGAGAGACCGAATCCTCGAGATCGAGTATCAGGCAATCGGCGCCGTAAAGCCCTCCGTTGCGCATCAGGTCTGGATTGTTCCCCGGCATGTAGAGCCTTGTCCTGCGCAGCCTGTCCCTGACCGGCGGGCCATATTTTATTGTGTTTTTCGGGAGATCGGACTTTTCAACTTCCTTAAGCCGCCTGACCGCCGTTTCCACGCGGGCCTGGATGACATAGTCGAGAGCCCCCATATCAGCGACTTCTATCTCAGCATCGCCGACGCCGAGGTTAATCAGAGTCTTTTCCACTCTTTCCGCGATCTTCGCGCCGAACAAATCACCGACCGTACTGTCCACATTGACAGATATCCCGCCGCGCTCTTTCAACTTCAGGATGATAGAAAGGTCTCCCTTTTTTTCATCCCTGCCTGCACGAGCTTCATTTTTTGAAACCATGACCCACTTCCACCAGGTTTTATTTTCAGGGAATATTCGCCGTCAATACCACTCTCTTTGACAGGCTCGATCCCCTGCCCAAGGAACCAGAGGCGGCCTGTCCTGTTTTCTACAGGCCCTATGGTCTGCAACAATGTAACCAAAACCGTTTTGTTTGTCAAAAGGGTTTGCCGCCCTTTCCTCTTTAATTTAAAAGGGTCGTCTGTCATAACTGTCGAATGGATAATAAAAAAGCGGACCAGGTCACGGTCCGCTTTATAAGGTCCCCGAAGGTTTTCAAATATGATCGTGCTGCTCAAGCCTCCTTCGGCTCTGGCGCCTGTTCGAACCTTCTCTTAACGTTGGGGGGGGAGGCCCCGTTTTTATAAGAGTTTCCGCGGGCTCATCTCAGGCTCTATCCCATTATTACATCAAGTTTTATGCCAGAAAGGTGGAGTCTGGCGACCAGCACGGGAAAGAGGAAAGCCTCGACTGCTCGCGACTTCTAAAAACGTCAGTAACGTTTTTATTGGCTTTGTGTTATAGAATGATGGCCAAGTTTCCGGCCCTTCATTTCCTGGTTTTTTAACAGATTATCATCGTTTTTTCACATTTTTGTGCCGTAAAATATTTTAACTCCCGACTCTTTGCCGTAAACTTTCTTTCCCTATATATCGATTACATGTATCGTGTTGCTCGGCCTTCTTTCTCTTGTAGGAATACCTGCCGTCATAACGACTCTCCCTTTATATCCCGCTTTCCTGACCTTTTCCTTTACAATCGAGAATATCGTTTCGGTCTCTTCTATGCTTTCAACCGGGATAGCCTCCACTCCCCACACGAGAGACATCTGTCTTACAACGGGAAGAAAATCTGTCAGGGCGATGATCGGTACTTCGGGCCTTCGTCTTGCGATCAACCTGGCTGTCTGCCCACCGTGTGTCAGTACGGCGATCGCCGAAGCGCCCACATCTCTGGCAACGGCAGCGACGCCGGAGGCTATTGCATCTGTAAGCGCGCCAGCTTCATCGGAAATGAATCCGCTTGAATCCTTTCGGACTATGAATGAATTGCTTTTGTATTTTTCAGCCGCTTCAGCGATCCTGCTCATCACCTCGACCGTCTCGACCGGATAATGGCCCGTCGCTGTTTCGGCAGAGAGCATGATCGCGTCCGTCCCGTCTATGACTGCATTGGCGACATCGCTCGCTTCGGCCCTTGTCGGCCTTTTCGAATTTACCATCGATTCGAGCATCTGGGTCGCAGTTATCACCGGTTTTCCTTTCGCCAGACACATCTCAATAAGTGATTTCTGGATCACGGGGACTTCTTCGGTCGGGATCTCCACGCCGAGATCCCCTCTTGCTATCATTACGGCGTCTGTCTCGTCAAGGATCTCGTCGATTGATTCGAGCGCTTCGCGCTTCTCGATCTTAGAGACTACCCTGGCTGATGAATCTGCCATATCTATCAGGTGTTTAAGTTCTCGTACTTCTTCAGCGCGTCTGACGAATGAAAGGGCGACATAGTCCACTCCAAGGTCGAGTCCAAATTCGAGATCCTCCCTGTCCTTTTCGGTAAGCGCCGGCGAACTGACCCTGACCCCGGGGAGATTTACTCCTTTTCTGGAAGTCAGTATCCCTCCGAGCAGGACTTTGCATCTGACCTCCCGTCCTTCAACACGAAGGACCTCGAGCTGGATCAGTCCGTCGTTGAGAAAAATACTGTTGCCGGGCACGACATCATCGGGCAGATGAGAATATGTCACCGGCACTATTTTTCCTGGCCCTTTCTTATCGCCGGTAGTGAGAGTGATCTCCTCGGCGGAACCAAGCATCATCTCTCCCGATTCTATTATCCCGACCCTGATCTTTGGCCCCTGAAGATCCTGCATTATCGCCACTGAATCATCTATTTTTCTTATCCTGTCGTATACCTCGAGATGTTCGGCATGCTCTCCGTGAGAAAAATTCATCCTCGCCACATTCATCCCGGCATCGATCAATCTTTTAAGCGTCTCCTCATCTCTCGATGCCGGTCCGATAGTACATACGATCTTCGCTCTTTTCAAAGAACACCTCCAGCGATTTACACTTCCGGCAGTCCAGGCAGGACTATTCCTGGTGATCCAGCGGCACTTTAAATATGCCATGTCATGCCGCGCCCGCGGCCTGACAGTTTTATCGGCAGATATTGCCCACTGTTGATAACAATATCAGGATATCGCGATTCTTTTTAGTTTTTAATCAAAATTCTCTGATTAATCTGGAAAGATACCCCTGCCGTTCGGTACTATTGCGTCATGACGAAGTACAGGATTGCCCATATAGTATATTCCCTCTACCATGGGGGCGCCGAGCATATAATAAGCACTCTGCTGCGATGTGGGGATGATAGAACCTTCGAACACTTTGTTTTTGTCCTTTCTTCAGGCGGGGATCTTGTCGAGGAAATCGAAAAACACGGGGGTAGAGTCTTTCTTCTGGGGAAGAAAAAAGGGATCGACAGGTCCCTGCCACGAGCCCTTTCCTCACTGATCAGGGAGACAGGGCCGGACATTCTCCACCTGCATAACTCCTCCGCCGGTATCTGGGAAGCGATCTCTTCACTGCTGATCAGAAACAGGATACCCGTGATAAGGACGGAACACCGTCCATGGCTTCCCGCCGACCTGCCTTTTTTCCACAGGGTGTCGTACCGGTTTTTCGCGCGCAGGGCCCGGACGATCATCACCGTATCAGAACATGCTCACAGATCGTTCGAGGCCTGTTTCCCCACCCTGGCTGACCGTATCGTGACGATCCGCAACGGTATATGCCTTTCTCCCTATAAAGATCCGCTCCCCCCGGAAAAAGGAAGAAAATGGTTCGGCCTTCCCACCGGCTCGCCTCTCATCGGTACGGTAGGACGACTCGTTCCGGTCAAGAACCATATGCTTCTGATAGAAGCCTTTTCCACCGTAAAGAAGGAATTTCCCGAGGCCCATCTCGCGATCCTCGGCCAGGGCCCCCTGGAAACTTCTCTACGTTCGCTTGCCTCATCCCTCGGCGTTGGAAGCTCTCTCTCGATCCTGCCGGCGACGCCGAAAGTCTCTACTTTTTTCAGCGCTCTTGACCTTTTTGTCCTTTCATCCGATTCTGAAGGACTTCCTCTTACTCTTCTCGAAGCGATGGCTTCGGCTCTGCCGGTCGTGGCGACTTCTGTCGGGGGTATCCCCGAGGTGATCAGCGATGGAGAAGACGGATATCTCGTGCC